>NZ_JBEXTV010000012.1:0-155848 GCF_040628835.1 Streptomyces sp. NPDC006134
CGCCCCCGGGTCCCGCGCCGGGGTCCCCCTCAACCACCCCAACCAACCCCCCGCCCCCCCCCCGGCCCGCCCCCCCCCGGGGGCCGGCCCCACGCAGCCGGGTGGTGCCCGTGCTCCACAGCCCGGACACCACCCTCAGGGCGAGTTCGCGGTCGACGGCGGGCGCGAGCCAGTCCATCAGCTCCCGGTAGACGCCGCCGAGCATCACCGCGTCGGGGTCGAAGAGGTTGACCGCGCCCGACACCACGACGCCGAGCTGCCGCCCCGCCCGCTCCAGCGCGGACACCGCGGACGGCTCGCCGCGCCGGGCCCGCTGCCGGAGCTCGGCGACGCCCGGGAGGCCCGCGTCCGGGTCGAGGCCGGCGGCCTTCAGCAGGGCGCCCTGCCCGGCGTACTGCTCCAGGCAGCCACGGGCGCCGCACCGGCACCGCGGCCCGTCCGGGTCGACGACCATGTGCCCGATCTCGCCGGCGAAACCGTGCGCGCCGCGCAGCAGTTCGCCGCCCAGGACCAGGGCGCCGCCGATGCCGATCTCGCCGGTCAGGTACAGGAAGCTGCGTACGCCCTCGGTGCCCGCGCCGTACCACAGCTCGGCGAGCGCGGCGGCGTTGGCCTCGTTGTCGGAGCTGACCGGCAGCGCCCGGCGAGGCGTGCCCAGCGCGAGCAGCGCCTGGGCGAACAGGCCCTCGACGGCGACCCGCTGCCAGCCGAGGTTGGGGGCCTGGCGGACGGTGCCGCCGGTCACCAGGCCCGGCAGCGCGACATGGACCCCGGCCGGCGCGAGGTCCTGTTCGGCGGCCGATCCGATGGCGCGGGCCGTGAGGCGGGCCGCGCGCGCCAGCACCTCCGACGGCTGTACGCCGCGGTTGTCGACGTGCTCGACCAGGCGGACGCGGTCGGTGCCGGCGAGGTCGACGACGCATACGGCGATGTAGTCGATGTTGATCTCGACCCCGAGTCCGGCCGGTCCCGACCGGGCCACCTTCAGGACGGTGCCGGGCCGCCCGGCCTGCCCGCTGCTCGTCTTGCCCCACTCGCCGACGAAGCCGTACGTCAGCAACTGCTCGACCAGGGACGACACCGCGGCGCGGGTGAGCCCCACGTGCGTCGCGACCTGGGCCCGGGTCGCCTCCCCCGCGTCGTGCACGGCCCGCAGCACCAGGCTGAGGTTGTGCCGTCTGACCGTGGCCTTGTCGGCCTTCGGCTCCAGGGGGGTGAGGTGGTTCTTCATGGTGGTGCCGAGCGTATGCGACGGCGCCGGGCGCGTCGCACGGCGCCGTCGGTCAGACGGCCGGTCCGGTCTCCTCCGCCGGTGCGTCCTGCCCCGGCCGGGTCCGGGCGGTCCGTGTCCGGGTGGTTCGTGTCCGGGCAGGTGGGCGTAGGTGGTGGAAGAAGAGGTTGAGGGCGACCGCGGTGAGCGTGCCGAGCATGATGCCGCTCTCGAAGAGGACCTGGAGCTGGCGGGTCGGCATGTGCTCGGCGAACTGCGGATACGCGGTGGGCAGGAAGCCGACGCCGAGGCTGGCGGCGACCAGCACCGTGTTGCGGGCGTCCGACAGGTCGGCCTTGACGAGGATCTGCACGCCCACGACGGCGATGGTGGAGAACAGCACGAGGGTGGCGCCGCCGAGCACGGCCGGCGGCATCGCGGCGACCACCGCGCCCACCTTGGGCACCAGCCCGAGCACCAGCATGATCACCCCGGCCGCGGCGACGATCCACCGGGACGTCACCCGGGTCAGCCGCAGCAGGCCCACGTTCTGCGAGTAGACGGTGGTCGGGAAGGAGTTGAGCAGCCCGGAGGCGACCGTGGCCAGGCCGTCGGCGCGCAGGGCGCGGGCGATGCCGCGTTCGTCCACCTCGCGTCCGGCGATCTCGCCGATGGCGAAGAACTGGCCGACCGACTCGACCGCGATGATCACCATGACCAGGACGATCGCGAGGACCGCCATCACGTCGAAGCGGGGCGCTCCGTAGTGCAGCGGGGCCTGCACGCCGAACCAGGCGGCGTCCCCGATGCCGGAGAAGTCGGCCCGCCCCGTCAGCGCCGCCGCCACCGTGCCCGCCACCAGGCCCAGCAGGACGGCGACGGAGGCGACGAAGCCCTTCGCGAACCGGTACAGGACGACGATGACGGCGAGGGTGACGGCGGCGAGCCCGAGCTGCGCGGGCGTGCCGAACCCGTCCGCGCCGGGATCGCCACCGCCGACCTGACCGGCGGCCACCGCCATCAGGGTCACGCCGACGACGGTCACGATGGTGCCGGTGACCAGCGGCGGGAAGAACCGCACCAGACGCCCGAAGACCGGCGCCACGAGGAACAGGACCGCCCCGGCCGCGATCACCGCTCCGAACACGGTCGGCAGCCCGGCGTCCGCCCCGCCGGCCGCGACACCGACCGACACCAGCGACGGTACGGCCGCGGTCGACATGCCCTGCACGACGGGCAGCCGGATGCCGATGCCGGGCAGTCCCACCGCCTGGAGCAGCGTGGCCACACCGCACGCGACCAGCGCGGTGTTGACCAGCGCCGCCGTGTCCGCCGCCGACAGGCCGAGGCCCTGGGCGACCAGCAGCGGCATGACCACGGCGCCCGCGTAGAAGGCGAGGACGTGCTGGAGGCCGAGCGCGACGAGACGCCACCACACGGGCACGGAGTCGACGGGATCCAGGGGCCTCTCCCTCTCCCTGGCCCCTTGCCCCTCCCTCTCCCTGGCCTCTTGCCCCTCCCTCTCCCTGGCCCCTTGCCTCTCCCGCTCTGACTCCCTCTCCTGGTCCCTGGGTGTTTGACGGGCCGTCACGTCCGCCAGGTCCGTCACGTGCCCTTTCCCGCTCGTCACGTCCCTCACGAGGCCCTCCCCGGTCGTCCCGCCACATGCCGCCACGGCTCGGTCAGCGCCCCGAACCCGGCCCGCTCCACCAGCCGTCCCGCCCGTTCGCGCGCGTGGGCGCGCAGGGCCTCCTCGTCGACGCCGGGGCAGTGACCGTCCTCGTACACGACCCGGCCGCCGACCAGCGTCATCACGACGTCCGCCGCGCGAGCCGCGTACACCAGCGCGGAGACCGCCCGGTACACGGGCTGGAGCGCCGTGCCGGTGAGGTCGACCACGGCGAGGTCGGCGAGGGCGCCGGTGCGGACGGTGCCGGTGTCCGCGAGCCCGGTGTAGCGGGCGCCGTCGCGGGTGGCCGCCTCCAGGGCGTCCTCGCAGCGGACGGCGGCCGGGTCGAGGGTGTCCAGGCGCTGGGCGAACAGGGTCTGCTTCATCACCTCGAACATGTCCTGCCGACCGCCCGCGCTCGGCCCGTCCGTGCCGAGCGCCACCACCGCCCCGGCCTCGCGCAGCCGCCGCCACGGCATCGTCCCGGACGCCAGGTAGGCGTTGGAGCAGGGCGCGTGGGCGACGCCGGCGCCGGCCGCGCCCACCGCCTCGGTCTCCTCCGCGTCCAGCCAGACGGCGTGGGCGAGGGTGGCGCGGTCGTCGAGCAGGCCCTCGCGTGCCAGCCACGTCACCGGCCGGACGCCGTACGCCTCCGCATGGCTCACCGGGTCCTTGGCGCCCTCGCTGCAGTGGGTGTGCCAGCGCACCCCGTGCTCCCGGGCCAGGGCGGCGGCACCGCGGACCAGGTCCCGGTCGCCGTAGGAGAGGTTGAGCGGGGCGGGCCAGACGCGGACCCTGGCGTCGGGGCCGCGCTCGGCCATGCACTGGCGGGTGAGGTCGAGTTCCTCGGCGGTGCCGTAGCGGTAGAGCGCCTCGGGCAGGCCGCGGGCGGCGGCGACCTCGGTGCGGTCGCCGAGCATGCCGCGGGCCACCGCGCCGCGCAGCCCGATCTCCTCGATCGCGTCGGCCACGGCGAGGACGGTGCCGGGGTCGGTGGGCGCGTAGTGGTGGTCGACGACGGTGGTGATGCCGGCGCGGGCCGCCTCGACGGCGCCGAGCCGCGCGGCGAGACGGGCGTCCTCGGTGTCGAGGTGGATGGCGTAGGGCCACATGAAGCGGTTGAGCCAGGGCCAGATGGCCAGGCCGTCGCCGATGCCGCGGGCGAGGGACTGGAAGAGGTGGGTGTGGGCGTCGGTGAAGCCGGGCACGACGGCACGGCCCCGGCAGTCGACCCTCCGGCGGGCCCGCCAGCGGGCGTCGACCTCGCGGGCCGGGCCGACGTCGACGATCCGGTCGCCGTCGACGGCCACCGATCCGATGGTGTGCACGGTGCGCCCGTCGTCGACGGTGACGACCTGGGCGCTGGACAGCAGGAGCGCGCAGGGGCGCGGTTCGGGCATGGGCACGGGCATGGGGAAACCCCGCTTTCGGTCCGTGGACGGTCCGTTGCCGGACCGTGGGAGTTCCGGGGCCGCCGCGGCCCGCGTACGGGCGGTACGCGGGCCACGTACGGGTAGTACGCGCAGCCCCCGTACGGGTAGTACGCGCAGACCCCGTACAGGAGTACGCGCGGCCCCGTACGGCGGTGCGCGCAGGCCGTGTACGGCGGTGCGCGCGGCCTGCGGCGGGCTCGTCGGGCGGGACGGGAGCGGGCGGAACTCGCCGCTCAGCCGCCGAAATTGGCGGCGATGCGCTGCCGCAGATACTCCTCCGCCGTGATCGGCGCGTACGTCCCGTCCGGAGAGGTGATCACGGCATCGCGGTCGGCCTGCGCGAAGTAGGCGATCGAGTACCGCGGTCCCTGGTCGGCGTCGGGCGCGGGCTGGGCGACGCGGTGGAAGTTGGACAGCAGCCGGTCACCGCTCCACCGCATCAGCATGTCGCCGATGTTGCAGGTGATCAGGTCGGAGCGGGCGGGCACCGGCG
Organism: Streptomyces sp. NPDC006134; assembly: GCF_040628835.1. Classification (NCBI taxonomy): domain Bacteria; kingdom Bacillati; phylum Actinomycetota; class Actinomycetes; order Kitasatosporales; family Streptomycetaceae; genus Streptomyces; species Streptomyces sp. NPDC006134. The sequence goes on from NZ_JBEXTV010000012.1 coordinate 4,806, forward strand.
TCCAGGCCCGGCTGTCGGCCTCCCGCCCCGGGCAGACCTGGAGGCCCTCCTGCCCGTCACGCTGGAAGAGCAGGGTCAGGCAGTCGAAGTCGGTGTGGGCGCCCGCCCGCCACCCCGCGTCGGACCGCCCGCGCGCCTCCTCCGGCACGGCGTAGTAGTGCAGGAGACGGAGCGTGCTCTGGTGGGCGGGACTGGCCGGGTCGTGCCGCCGGGCGAAGAAGTCCCGCTCGAAGCCGAGGCGTTCGGCGAAGCAGGACAGGACCTGCTGGGCGAGCGCGTGGCAGCGGGCCTCGAAGTGCAGGAGGGTGTCCCGGAAGCCGGGCAGTTCGTCCTCGTCCGGCCACAGGCCCGCCATGTGGGGGCGGGTGAGCTGGTAGGACTCCTTCTCGTCCGGGGTCCCGGTGGAGGGGCGGACCTGGCTGCGGTACTCCCAGCCCGCGTTGAGGCCCTTCTTCAGCGCGTGCGCCCGCTTGATCCGCTCCGGCAGCGCGAAGTACGCCTCGGCGGCGGCGAACGCCGCGTCGGTCTCGGCGGCCGGGAGGCCGTGTCCGGAGAGCTGGAAGAAACCGGTCCCGGTGGCGGCCTGCCACAGCTCGTCGGTGATCTCGGCGCGGCGGGCCTCGAAGTCCGTCAGGTCGACGACCCGGATCTCGCGCACGGCCGTCGCCGTGCCCGCGGCGCGGCCCATGCGCCGCTCGCGGTCCAGCTCCGCCTCGGCGCTCGACGTGCGCTGCCCGTACTGCTCATGCTGCTCGTACTGGTCGTGTTGCTTGTGCTGCTGCGTGGCCAACGTGGTTCTCCCTGGTCGGGGCGTACGCGTGGGCCGGGCCCTGCGCACGCGGGGGGGAACGAAGCGCGGTCACCGCCCCCGGCGCTTCCACCGGCCCGTTCGCACACGGGCCGGGCACGCTCGCGCCCCGCCTTGCTGCCGGGCGCGTCGTGAGCTGGCAGCCCCGAACACGGGTCCGGTTCCCTGTCCGGGTCCGTGCGTCGGGTGCTGCGCGATGGCGAGGAGTCTCCCGGCCCGGTGTTACGGGCCTGCTACGGCGCATGTCGCGTGCGTAACGGTGTCGCTCCACCACGGACCGGCACCGCGACCGGCCGCCACCTCCTCCACCACCGCTACCGCCATCGCCACCTCCACCGCCGCCACCACCGACGCCCTTGCCGTTGTCGGCCCCCCTCCCTACCCTCATTTTGTGCCGCAAATAAACAAAACCCGTTCGCACAACGTCGTGCCGGGTCCCCGCAACGACCTCACCCGCCTCCGTGCCGCCCTCACCGCCTTCTTCGCCCTCGACGGCTTCGTCTTCGCCGGCTGGGTCGTCCGCATCCCCGCCGTCAAGGAGCAGACCGGCGCCTCCACCAGCGCCCTCGGACTCGCCCTCCTCGGCGTCTCCGCCGGTGCCGTCGTCACGATGACCCTCACCGGCCGCCTCTGCCGCCGCTACGGCAACCACCCGGTCACCGTCGTCTGCGCCGTCCTGCTCTCCCTCAGCGTGGCCCTGCCGCCGCTGACCCACTCCGCACTCGCCCTCGGCGCCGTCCTGCTGGTCTTCGGCAGCGCCTACGGCGGGATCAACGTCGCCTTCAACAGCGCCGCCGTCGACCTGGTGGCCGCCCTGCGACGCCCCGTCATGCCCAGCTTCCACGCCGCCTTCAGCCTCGGCGGCATGGTCGGGGCGGGACTGGGCGGCCTCGTCGCCGGATCGCTCTCCCCGGTGCGCCATCTGCTCGGCCTCACCGTGATCGGCCTGCTCGTCACCCTCGTCGCCGGCCGCCTGCTGCTGCGCTGCAAGCCCCCCGTGCCCCCGGAGCCCGCACCCGGGCACGGCCCCGCGCCGCGCCGGCCGGCCGGGCGCACCCGCGCCCTCGTGCTCACCTTCGGGCTGATCGCCCTGTGCACGGCCTACGGCGAGGGTGCCATGGCCGACTGGGGCGCCCTGCACCTGGAGCAGGATCTGGACGCGTCACCGGGCGTCGCGGCGGCGGGCTACTCCGGCTTCGCGCTCGCCATGACGGTCGGCCGGCTCAGCGGTACGGCACTGCTGGAACGGCTGGGCCGGACCCGCACGGTGGTGGCGGGCGGCACGACCGCCGTGGCGGGCATGCTGCTCGGCGCGCTCGCCCCGTCGGTGGGGGCCGCCCTGTTCGGCTTCGCGCTCACCGGACTCGGCCTCGCCAACATCTTCCCGGTGGCAGTGGAACGCGCCGGAGCACTGGGCGGGCCGAGCGGCGTGGCGACGGCGTCCACCCTCGGTTACGGCGGCATGCTCCTCGGGCCGCCCGCAATCGGCTTCATGGCGGACTGGTTCTCCCTGCCCGCCGCGCTCACCAGCGTGGCGGCCCTGGCGGCGGTGGCCGTACTGACCGCCTTCGCGGCACGGCGCGTCATGCCGGGCTGAGCCCTCCGACGTGCCGCCTTCCCCAGCAGGCGGCCGTGCGCCACCGCCCGTACGCGCTCTCGGGTGCGCCTCCCTGCGCGCTCCCGGGCACACGGCGGAAACCGCGCCCTCCCCTTGGAGCGCGCTCCATCCTGCACACTGCCCGCCATGAAGATTGATTCGTACCTCGAAATCCTGGACCGGGAAGGCCGGTTGCTCGCCGAGGCCGCCGAAGCCGCGGGGGTCGGTGCCGAGACGCCGACGTGCCCCGGCTGGCAGGTGCGGGACCTGCTGCGGCACACGGGAGCGGTGCACCGCTGGGCGGCGGCGTTCGTCACCGACCGGCACACCGCCCCCCGCCCCCTCGAGGACCCGCCGGCCCTCGACGGTCCCGGCCTGCTGGCCTGGTTCCGGGAAGGACACGGACACCTCGTCGAGACCCTCGCCACCGCCCCGCCCGACCTGGAGTGCTGGCACTTCCTGCCCGCACCCTCACCACTGGCGTTCTGGACCCGGCGCCAGGCCCACGAGACGACCGTGCACCGGATCGACGCCGAGTCGGCCAGGGGCGGCACGCCGGGCGGCATAGGCACCGGTTTCGCCGTGGACGGCATCGACGAGCTGCTGCGCGGCTTCCACGCCCGTCCCAAGAGCAGGGTCCGCAGCGAGACGCCCCTCGTGCTGCGGGTGCGGGCGACGGACGCGGACGACGCCGTATGGACCGTACGGCTGACGCAGGAGCCGCCCGTCACCGAGCGGAACGAGGCCGGGGACGCCGACTGCGAGATCACCGGCCCCGCCGCACAGCTGTATCTGTCGCTGTGGAACCGGCAGCCGTATCCGGAGGTGACCGGGGACGCCTCCGTCGCCACGCTGTGGCGCGAGACGTCCGCCGTCTGAACCGGGAAACCGGGCGCCGCGCGTGAACCGGGAAACCGGGCGCCTCGCGCGGCCACCGGTCCGCCGCGCGCCCGGCGCGACCTCCTTGCCCGCCGGGCGTGCCCCTGTGACACTCACGGCATGGAGCATCACGGGGGACGGCGGAGCCGGGCCGAGCGGGACGCGGTCACCGTCGAGATCGGGTACGCGCTGTTCAGCGCCGCGTTCGCGGCGGCCGTCCTCTTCGGGGCCGTGGCGGGACCGGCGTACGTCTTCGGCCTGCCGGCCGGCGTGCGGAGCACCCTCATCGGCTGCGGGACGACGGTGGCGGCCGTGGCCTTCGTCGCCCGGGTCGTCGGCGTGCTGCTCCGTTTCCAGCGGTCGGCTCAGCCCGGCCGCACCGGCCCCGACGCGTAGGCCGGCGCCACCGGTTGCGCGCGGCCCCGGGCGCCCGGCTTCACCATGGTGCGGCTGACGTGGGGCTCCGCGGTGACCGGGCTGACGACCAGGCGGCGTCACCCGCCCGTGGCGGTCACACGTGCTCCCGGCGACGTACGCCGTCCGGGCCCGGCCCTTTCCCCTCCGTTCGCCCGCCCGCTTTCCCGTCCTCCCCTCTCTCTTTCTCCTCCCTCACCCGCAAGCGGCGCAGCGGGCGCGGTGCCCACCAGTTCGCGCGGCCCGCCAGCCGCATCGTCACCGGCAGCAGCACCACCCGGACCAGGGTGGCGTCGACGAGGATGGTCAAGGCCGTACCGATGCCCAGCTCTTTGAGGAAGACGACGCCTCCGGTGACGTAGGACAGGAACGACAGCGCCAGGATTCCGGCCGCGGCGGTGATCAGCGGGGCGCTGCGCCGGATGCCCTCGCCGACCGCCCGCACGGTGGCGCCGTCCCCCACCGCCTCGAAGGCGCGGGAGGCGCCCCCACCTTCGTACTCCTCCTTGATGCGGGCCAGCAGGAACACCTCGTAGTCCATGGACAGCCCGTACGCCACGCAGAACATCAGCACCGGGATGCTCGGCTCGATCGAGCCGGTCGGGGTGAAACCGAGGACCCCGGACAGGTTCCCGTCCTGGAAGACCCACACCAGGCAGCCGAACATCACGGACAGGCTGAGCAGGTTCAGCACGGTCGCCTTCACGGGCAGCAGCACGCTGCCCGTCATCAGGAAGAGGATCACGTACGTCGCCACCAGCACGATCGCGACGGCGTACGGCAACCGGTCCAGGAGGGTGGCGCGGAAGTCGGTGGTCTCGCCGGGGTAGCCGCCGACGAGGACGGGCGCCGGGGCCGGGGTCTCCCGGATCCGCTCGACGAAGGCGGGGACGTCCCCGTGCATCGCCGCCTGCGTCGGTACGACGGCCAGCCGCACGCCGCCGCCTTCCGGGGCCGTCAGCCGGTCCTGGCCGGGGGCGCCGGTGCGCTCGCCGTGGCGGTAGGTGCCCTCGGGCGCGTCGACCTGGAACACGCCGGGCAGGCGGGAGAGCGCGGCGGCGTACGCGCGCGTGGCCGCCGGTTCGGCGAGGACGACCTGGACGGTGTCCGTGGGCTCGGCGGCGAACTCGCGGTGCACGATCTCGGAGGTGGTGCGCGAAGAGGTCCCCTCGGGCAGGGTGCGCTCGTCGGGCAGGCCGAAGCGCAGGCCGAGCAGCGGGGAGGCGGCCACCAGCAGGACGGTCAGGACCCCGGCGCCGGCGAGCAGAGGGCGGCGCATCGCGGCGAGGGCGGCACGGTGCCAGAACCCGGAGGGCGGGGCGGCGGGCCGCTCCACCCGGTGCCCCCAGCGGGCGAGCGCCGCGGGCAGGAACAGCACCGCTCCGGCGATCGCGGTGAGCACGACGAGGACGCCCGCGTAGGCGAAGGAGCTGAGGAAGAAGAACGGGAACACCAGCAGCGCGCACAGCGACACCGCGACCGTGACCCCGCTGAAGACGACCGTGCGCCCGGCCGTCCGGGTCGCCCTCGAGGCGGCCTCGGGCTGGGAGTGGCCCGCGGCCCGTTCCTCGCGGTAGCGGTTGATCAGGAACAGGCTGTAGTCCACGCCCAGTCCGAGGCCGAGCACCAGGGCGAGGTTCGCGGCGAACGTCGACACCTCGGTGAACTGCGCGATCAACCGCAGCCCGGCGAGCGTGCCGACGACCGAGAACAGGCCGACGGCGACAGTCAGCAGAGCGGCGACGGTGCGCCGGTAGACCAGGACCAGCAGGAGCAGCACGGCCGGCAGCGCGAACGCCTCCGCGCGCAGGAAGTCGGCGCGGGCCTGCTCGCCGACCTGCCGGGAGATTTCCTCCTGGCCACCCACCCGGACGTCCAAGTCGGGTGTGGTGCGGGTCAGCCGGGGGGAGAGCGTGGCGAGTTCCTCGCGGGTCTCGGTGGCGGTTCCTTCGAGGCGGGCGAGGACCAGGGCGCGGCGGCCGTCCTCGCCGCGCAGGGCGGGGCTGTGCGCGTCCCAGTAGGAGACGACATCCGTGACGAGAGGCAACCGCGCCACCTCGGCAGCCAGTTCGCGGGCCGCCCGCTCGGTGCGCGCGCTGTCCACGTCACCGTCGCGGGCCGTGACGAGCAGGGCGAGGTTGGGGTTGCCGGTGCCGAAATCGTCGCGCAGCCGGTCACCGGCGTGCACGGACTCGGTGCCGGGGGCGTCCCAGCGGGAGAGGTCCAGGGCGTTCTGGGCGCCCGCGCCGTAGGCGGCGAGGCCCAGGAAGAGCAGCAGGAAGCCGGTCAGCACGGCACGGCTGTACCGCACGGCCGGACGGCCGAGCCGGGTGAGCATGGGCGGGCCTTTCTCCGGGAGTTCGGGGCGTGCGCCCTTCCCGAGGGCTTGCCGTGGGCAGGGCACGGCGCACAAGGTCGCCCCTGCCGCTGGAAAAGCCTCTGGAACACCCACTGGAAGATCCACCGGAAGAACCTCTGGAAGATCCACCGGAAGAACCTCTGGAAGATCCACTGGAAAGGCCGACGGGAGGTCCGCTGGAAGATCCGCTGGAAACCGGCGGCCGGGTTACGCTCACCCCATGGGCGAGGGGACGGCAAAGGCGGCGGAGAGCGCAGAGACGACGCGGGCCGGGCGGGTGCCGGGGGCTCCGCCGGGCGGCCCGCGGTGCGAGATCCTCGGTCCGCTGCGCGCCCTGCGGGACGGCGCCGAGATCCCGCTCGGCCCGCCGAAGCAGCGGGCGGTGCTCGCCGTCCTGCTGCTCCAGGAAGGCCGCCCCCTGTCGTACGACGGCTTGGTCGACGCCGTGTGGGGCGGGACGCCGCCGGTGCACGTGCGCAACCTCGTGCAGAAGTACGTCTCCGGGCTGCGCCGCGCGCTCGGGGCCGGGGCGGAACTGGCGTGGACCGGCAGCGGCTACCGGCTCACCGGCGTCCGCGCCGACGACCTCCACGAGCGCCGGGCGATCGTCGGCGCGGCGGTGGCCGCCCGGGACGCCGGTGACCTGCGCCGGGCAGGCGAACTGGCCCGGCAGGCCGAGGAGTTGTGGCGCGGCGAGTTCGCCGAAGGGCTCCAGGCACCGTACCTGGCGGCGGAGCGGCTCCGCTGGGCGGAGAAGAGGCTGACCGTCCTCGAGGCGCGGCTGGCCGGCGAGATCGAACTCGGCCGTCCCTTCGAGTGCGTCCACGAACTGGTCCGGCTGGTCGCCGCCCACCCCTTGCGGGAACGCCTCGTCGAGCTGCTGATGCTCGCCCTGTGCCGCACCGGCCGCCCGGCCGACGCGCTCGCCGCCTACGAAGGGGCCCGGCAGCGGCTCGCCGAGGCGATGGGCGCGGACCCGGGGCCCGCGCTGCGGTCCCTGCACGCCCGCGTCCTGCGGCAGGACGCGGCGCTGCTGCCGCTGCCGCGGATCCCGGTGGCGTGAGGGAGTCCGCGGCTGCCCGTCACCCTTCCCCGGCCGTCTCCCCGGCGCCCGCCCGGCCCTTCTGCGGGTACACCAGGCCGACCCCGTGGGCGAGTTGGCCCACGGCGTGCCGGAAGAACACCTCCCGGTCCTCCACGACCCGGTTGAACTGCCCGAACAGCTCGAATCCGACCAGCCCGAACAACTGGGCCCAGGCCGCGACGAGCGCCGCCACGACCTCGGGCGGCAGGTCGGGGGCCAGATCGGCGGCCATCCGCACGGCCTCGGGCCGCAGTTCGGCGGGCAGCCGGGGCTTGGCCAGGCCCAGGCCCCGATGCGCGTCCCGCACGATGCCGATGAGCACGTGCCCGACCCGGGAGGCGGCGGGGAGGGTGTCCTCGGGGGCCTGGTAGCCGGGGACCGGAGAGCCGTAGATCAGCGCGTACTCGTGGGGGTGCGCCAGCGCCCAGGCACGGACGGCCTCGCACACGGCGGCCCAGCGCCGTACGGGCCCGGCCTCGGCGCCGGCGTCGTGCGCCGCCTCAGCGGTCTCGGCGGCCTCGCCGAGCGAGTCGTAGGCGTCGATGATCAGGGCGGTCAGGAGGTCGTCACGGCTGGGGAAGTAGCGGTAGAGGGCCGAGGAGGCCATGCCGAGGGCGCGGGCTACGGCGCGCAAGGACAGCTTGGCGGCGCCCTCGGCCGCGAGCTGCCTGCGCGCCTCGTCCTTGATGGCGGCGGTTACCTCGATCCGGGCGCGGGCGCGAACGCCCTGTGCGGTGCTGTTCATGTCGGCCAGTGTCCCACAAAAGAAGATCGGTGCACACAAAGCAGAGCAGCGCGCGCAGAACAGAGCAGCGACCGCGAAACAGAACACCGCACGCACAGGAGAGCACCGCACATACAGAAGAGCACCGCACGCACGAAAGAGCACCGCGCGTACAGAAGAGCATCGCACGCATGGAAGAGCGCCGCGCACGGGAGGGCGCTGCACGCTAGACAGAGCACCGCACACGAGAGAGATCACCACACTAAAGAGAGAGCAACGCTGACTAAAGCGAGCGGCGCTCTTGCCTACGATCACCGCTTCCATTCAGAATGAGGACACCAAAACGAGAGCAGTGCTCGCACCAGCGAGCACCGCTCTCCCATCGCGCCTTGGGGGCCACCATGTCACCGTCACCGTCACCGTCACCGTCGTCATCGCCGTCACCGTCGCCGTCATCGCCGTACTACCTCAAGGGCAGCCCGATGGCCGTCCGGCTCAACCGAGCCATCGGCTGGCTGGCCCGGCACGGCCTCAGCCTTGCGGGCACCGCGGAGATGTCCGTCCGCGGCCGCAGCAGCGGGCGGATGCAGCGCATCCCCGTCAACCCGCACACGTACGACGGCGCGCAGTATCTGGTCTCGGCCCGCGGTCACTCCCAGTGGGTGCGCAACATGCGCGCTGCCGGAGGCGGGGAGCTGCGCGTCGGACGCAAGGTCCGCGCCTTCACCGCGGTGGAGCTTCCCGACGAGGAGAAGCTCCCGATCCTGCGGACCTATCTGGAGAAGTGGGGCTGGGAGGTCAACCAGTACTTCCAGGGGGTCACCGCCAAGTCCTCCGACAAGGAGATCATCGCGTCCGCCCCCGACCACCCGGTCTTCCGCATCACGATCACTCCGGCCGCCCCGGCTACGAACTGACCGTCCCCGACCACGGACCGACCACCCCCGAATACGAACCGACCATCTCCCAGAGCTACGAGCCGACCGGGCCCTCGGCCGGGCGGCGGTCCAGCGCGGTCAGGGCCCGCTGGGCCACCGGATGGCTGCGGACCAGCTCGCCCAGCGATGTCGAGCCCTGCGTGATGTCCTTGAACGCCCGCCAGGCCGGCCGGAAGCCGGTCAGGGCGGCGTGGAAGAGCCCCGGGCGCCGTTCGAAGAGCGCGAGCATCCGCTTGCCGACGCTCATCTCCACGCCGAGCCCCGCCTTGACGGCGAAGGCGTAGTTCAGGGCCTGCCGGCGGGTGTCCACGGCGTCGTGGGCCTCGGCGATGCGGACCGCCCACTCCCCCGCGAGCCGCCCCGACCGCAGCGCGAACGAGATGCCCTCGCGGGTCCACGGCTCCAGGAGCCCCGCCGCGTCCCCGCACACCAGGACCCGGCCGCGGGAGAGCGGCGAGTCGTCGGTGCGGCAGCGGGTCAGGTGGCCGGAGGAGATGCGCGGTTCGAACCCGGCCAGACCGAGCCGGCCGATGAAGTCCTCCAAGTAGCGCTTGGTCGCCGCGCCTTCGCCCCGGGCGGAGATCACACCGACCGTCAGCGTGTCGCCCTTGGGGAAGACCCAGCCGTAACTGCCGGGCAGCGGCCCCCAGTCGATGAGGACCCGCCCCTTCCAGTCCTCGGCGACCGTCTGCGGCACCGGGATCTCGGCCTCCAGCCCGAGGTCGACCTGGTCGGCCTTGACCCCGACGTGCGCCCCTATGCGGCTGGCGCTGCCGTCCGCGCCGACGACGGCCCGCGCGAGCACGGTCTCGCCGCCCTGCAGGACGACGGCGACCGTGCGCCGGTCCGGCACCGCCGACCCGTGCTGCTCGACCCGCGAGACCGTCACGCCGGTGCGCAGCTCGGCGCCCGCCTTCTGCGCGTGCTCGACGAGTTGCTGGTCGAACTCGGGCCGGTTGATCAGCCCGAACAGCATCTGCCGGGAACGGCGCGTGCGCGTGAAGCGCCCGTTGTGGGAGAACGTGACGGCGTGGACGCGGTCCTTGAACGGCAGCTCGAAACCGGGCGGCAGCGCGTCCCGCGAGGGGCCGATGATGCCGCCGCCGCACGTCTTGTAACGGGGCAGCTCCGCCTTCTCCAGCAGCAGCACGCGCCGCCCGGCGACCGCCGCCGCGTAGGCGGCCGAGGCCCCCGCGGGTCCCGCCCCCACCACGACGACGTCCCACACCTGCCGCGCGTCCTCCGCCGAAGAGTTCTCGCTGCTCACGATGGTCTACCGCTCCGATCCAGCCGCATGCCGCTTGTGTCCCCCGCATCCTACGGCGGTGTCGCCGCAGGCCACCGCGCGAGGAGCCGCCGGCCGGCGCGCAAAGCCCCGCAAGCCCGCCGTACGAGGCGTCCCGGGCCCCTGTGCGAGGATCGGGCAACGGTACAAACGTCGCATCCACAAGGAGCGTGCCCATGTCGTCGCATCCGGTCGCCGGGACCGTCGCCTCGCTGATGCCCCGGGCGAAGGAGGAGCTCGCCGAGCTGGTGGCCTTCAAGTCGGTGGCCGATTTCGCCCAGTTCCCGAGGAGCGAGAGCGAGGGCGCCGCGAACTGGATAGCCGAGGCGCTGCGCGCCGAGGGCTTCCAGGACGTGGCGCTGCTGGACACCCCGGACGGCACGCAGTCGGTGTACGGCTACCTGCCCGGTCCCGAGGGCGCCAAGACGGTGCTGCTGTACGCCCACTACGACGTGCAGCCGCCGCTGGACGAGGCCGGCTGGGTCACTCCGCCCTTCGAGCTGACCGAGCGCGACGGCCGCTGGTACGGGCGCGGGACCGCCGACTGCAAGGGCGGCCTGATCATGCACCTGCTGGCGCTGCGCGCGCTGAAGGCCGACGGCGGCGTCCCCGTGCACGTCAAGGTGGTCGTCGAGGGGTCGGAGGAGCAGGGCACGGGCGGCCTGGAGCGGTACGCCGAGGAGCACCCGGAGCTGCTGGCGGCCGACACCGTCGTCATCGGCGACGCGGGGAACTTCCGGGTCGGTCTGCCGACGGTCACCTCCACCCTGCGCGGGATGACCCTGGTGCGTGTGCGGGTCGACACCCTGGAGGGCAACCTGCACTCGGGCCAGTTCGGCGGCGCCGCCCCCGACGCGCTGGCCGCTCTGATCCGCGTACTGGACTCGCTGCGCGCCGAGGACGGCTCGACGACCGTCGACGGTCTCACCGCCGACGCGCGGTGGGAGGGGCTCCAGTACGACGAGGAGCAGTTCCGGCGGGACGCCAAGGTGCTGGACGGGGTGGAGCTGATCGGCTCCGGCACGGTCGCCGACCGCATCTGGGCGCGGCCGGCCGTCACGGTCCTCGGCATCGACTGCCCGCCCGTCGTCGGCGCCACCCCGTCGGTGCAGGCGAGCGCCCGTGCGCTGGTCAGTCTCCGGGTGCCGCCGGGCGTGGACGCCGCCGAGGCGACCAAGCTGCTCCAGGCGCACCTGGAGTCGCGCACGCCGTGGGGCGCCCGGGTCGCCGTCGAGCAGATCGGCCAGGGCCAGGCGTTCCGCGCCGACACCGCCAGCCCGGCGTACCAGGCCATGGCCGAGGCGATGGCGGTGGCCTACCCCGGCCAGGAGATGCAGTACGCCGGTCAGGGCGGCTCCATCCCGCTGTGCAACACCCTCGCCACCCTCTACCCGCGGGCGGAGATCCTGCTCATCGGCCTGAGCGAGCCGGAGGCCCGGATCCACGCCGTGAACGAGAGCGTGTCGCCGGAGGAGCTGGAGCGGCTGTCGGTGGCAGAGGCGCTGTTCCTGCGCAACTACGCGGCGAGCTGACGACCGCTCTGCCGGCAGCGGAGGGCCCCGTCATCAGGGCGCGGGCCCTCCTACGGTCGTCCCCATGAACAGAACACAGACATGTCCATGACTATGACCATGAACAAAACATGGACATGAACATGGACGTCGTCGAGCTCCTCCCCGGCCGCCTGCACCTGCTGCGCTTCCCTGTGGGCCAGGTCTGCCTCTGGCGCGATGGCGGCCGGCTGTCGCTGATCGACGCCGGACCGCCCGGATCGGCGGAACCGATCGCCGAGGTGGTCGCCTCGCTCGGCCTGCCGCCCTCCGCCGTACGGCAGGCGCATCGTGCTCACCCACTTCCACGGGGACCACGCGGGCGGCGCGGCCGAGTTCGCGGCGCTGAGCGGGGCCGAGGTGCCGGCCCACCCTCTGGAGGCGCCGGTCCTCCGGGGCGACGCACCGGAGGACCGGCGCCGGTGACCGAGGACTGGGAGCGTCCCTTCCACGAGCGGGCCCTGCGGTTCCTGCCCGAGGGCGGGTACCGCCGCCCCGACCGGATCACCGGGCTCCGGGACGGCGACACCCTGGACTTCCTGGATCTCGGCGGCGGCGCGCGCGTCCTGCACGTCCCGGGTCACACCGACGGCGGCATCGCGCTCCGTCCTCCCCGGCACGGTGTGCTGTTCACCGGCGACGTGATCGCCTCGTCCCCGGCCGACGGCAGCGTCGTCCCCGGTGTGTTCGACCTCGACAAGGCCCGGATGCCGGACTCCTTCCGCCGGATGGCGGCCCTGGACACGCGGGTGGCGTGTTTCGGCCACGGGGATCCGGTGCTCGCCGGGGCGGGCGAGGCGCTGTGCGCGGCGGTGAGCGCCTTCCGGCAGCCGATCCGCGTCAGCCGACCGGGACGCCCGCCTCCAGATAGAGGGCGGCCCCCCGCTCCCGGGCCCGCAGGGCCCAGCGCAGCCGCTCGTACCGGACCGGGGGCAGCAGGCCGGCGGCCTCCTCCTCGGTGACGAACCGCCAGCCGCGCAGCTCGGGTCCGGGCAGCAGCAGCCGCCCGGCCTCGGCGGAGTCTAGGCGTCCGCCGTCGAAGAGCAGGCGCAGCCCGCCGAAACCGGGCGGCGCGGGCCGCTCCCAGTCGACGACGAGCAGGGACGGTACGTCGTCCAGGTGGATGCCGGTCTCCTCGGCGACCTCGCGGATGCCGGCGCGGGCGGGTGCCTCGCCGGGTTCGACGACGCCGCCGGGGAACTCCCAGCCGGCCTTGTAGGTGGGGTCGACGAGCAGCACCCGGTCCTGTTCGTCGAAGAGGAGGACGCCGGCGGCGAGCGTCTCGGCGGTGGGTTCGGGGGTCTGCACGATGTCGCAGACGGGCACGGCACCGGTGCCGACGGCTTCGGCGATACGGGCGGCGGTCTCGTGCGGGGTGAGGGCGCTGGTGTCGATCGGGTGGGCGTCGGCGGTGAGCCAGGCGGCGAGGGCGGCCCGGTAGGGCTCGATGTGGTCGTAGGACCACTGCCGTATGCGTATTTCGCCGTCGGGGAGGTCCGGAGGGACCTCGCGGCCGGCTATCCGCTCCCGCAGGATCGTTTCAGCCGGGGTGAGGAGGATGTGCCGTACGGGAATCCGGCGGGCGGCGAGGCCGCCGAAGATCTCGTCGCGGTACTCCTGGCGCAGCAGGGTCATGGGCACCACCAGGGTCCCGCCGAGCTCGGTGAGCAGCGCCGCCGCCGTGTCGATCACAAGGCGGCGCCAGATCGGAAGGTCCTGGAAATCGCCGACCTCGGCGAGGCGTTTGGGCGGCAGCAGATGCGTGAGCTCCGCGCCGATCACCTCGGGGTCGAAGAGTGTGCTGTTCGGGATCAGTTCGATCAGTTCCCGTGCGGTGGACGTCTTCCCCGCACCGAACGCGCCGTTGATCCAGACGACGGTCACAGGTCCCCCTCTTCCGTTGGCCCCCTGTGGCTTGCCCGCTCCACCCTGCCACGGAAACCAGGCCCAGTTGAGGGCGCACGGAAACGGCGCCGGCGCCCCTGTCTCCGGGGCACCGGCGCCGTGTGCGGTCCGGTCGGCCGTGGGACTCAGCGCCGGTCCTCCGCGGCATGATCACCGAGGGCGAAGCTGTCGTCGCCGGTGGTCTGTTCGACGGTTCCGACGGCCTCGTCCACCCCGTCGGGGCCGAGCGGGGTCCCGCTCAGGGCATGGGAGGGGGTGACGGCCGCGACGACGAAGCCGGTGGCGAGGGAGGCGAGGGCGAGCATGCTGCGCTTTTTCATGCCGGGTTCAACTGCGCGGGCGAGCCCGGGTCACGGCCGCGGGGGGCGTTTCGGCCACCAGTACTCCGTCCGCCTCGCCGGGCAACGTACCGCCGAAGGTTCCTCCCCACGCACCCGCCGAAGGCCCCCACCCCCACCGGGGGTACCCACGCACCCGCCGCCGAAGGACCCGCCTCCGCCAGAGGTCACCGACGCGCCCGCCGAAGACCCCCACCCCACCGGAGGCCACCCACGCCCCCTCCGAAGCCCCCTCACCCCCACCTCCGCCGGAGGTCACCGACGCACCCTCCGAAGTTCCCTACACGCCCGCCGGAGCCGTGTCCGCCCGCCTGGCGAGGGCGGCTGCCGCCGCTCCGACCAGCCCCGCGTCCGTGCCCATCTGCGCCGGGGCCACCGTCAGGTGCCGCGTGAAGGACAGGGTCGCGTAGTCGGCCAGGGCCTCGCGCAGCGGGGTGAAGAGCACGTCGCCCGCCTTGCCGACGCCGCCGCCGATCACCGCGATGTCGATCTCGACGAGCGTCGCGGTGGCCGCGATACCGGCGGCCAGCGCCTGGGCCGCCCGCCGGAAGGAGGCCACGGCGACCGGGTCGCCGGCCCGGGCGGCGGCGGCCACCGCGGCGGCGGAGGTGTCGCCGTCGGGGCCGGGCCGCCAGCCGTCGCCGAGGGCCCGCCGGGCGATGTTGGGGCCGCTCGCGATCCGCTCCACGCAGCCGCGCGCGCCGCACGGGCAGGGGTCGCCGTCGAGCTCCACGCTGATGTGGCCGATGTGGCCCGCGTTGCCGGTCGGTCCCGGGTGCAGCCTGCCGTCGAGCACCAGGCCGCCGCCGACGCCCGTGGAGACCACCATGCACAGCGCGTTGTCGTGCCCGCGGGCGGCGCCCTGCCAGTGCTCGGCCGCCGTGATGGCCACGCCGTCGCCGATCAGCTCGACGGGCAGGCCGCCGGCGGCGGCCCGGACCCGCGCGACCAGCGGGTAGTCACGCCAGCCGGGCACGTTCACCGGGCTCACCGTGCCCTCGGAGGCGTCCACCGGGCCGGCGCTGCCGATGCCGACGGCCGTGGCACGTGCCCACAGCGGCGAGGCGGTCAGCTCGCCGAGCACCTCCTCGACGGCGCGCATCACGGTCTCGCCGTCCTCCTGCGCGGGCGTGGCGCGCTGCGCGCGCACCAGGATCCGGCCGCGGCCGTCCACCAGCGCCCCGGCGATCTTGGTGCCGCCGATGTCCAGCGCGGCCACGAGGTCGGTGTGCATCAGAGTCGGTTCTCCCCGTCCACCATGAGAAAGCATGAGCGACAAACACGAGAAAAAGATGGGAAACACGTACGGCACCGTGGGCCGGCCGGGTGGGGACGGCGCGGTCCGGGAGGCGTCATGGACAGTCTCCCTCGCTTCTGACAACGTTGTCCAGGCTCTATGCTCGACGCCACATCCTCATACGCACTCATGGACCGGCGCATCATCCGCCGACACGCTCCGTGGACGACAAGGACAGGACAGGACACCGCACCGTGCCCGAGACGCCCCGCCGCCCCGACCGCCTCTCCGGGACCCGCTACGGCAACCGTCCCACCATGAAGGACGTCGCCGCCCGCGCCGGGGTCGGACTCAAGACCGTCTCCCGCGTGGTCAACGGCGAGCCGGGCGTGACGCCGGAGACGGAGCGGCGCGTCCAGGAGGCCATCGACGCGCTCGGCTTCCGCCGCAACGACAGCGCGCGGGTGCTCCGCAAGGGCCGCACGGCCAGCATCGGCCTGGTCCTGGAGGACCTCGCGGACCCGTTCTACGGGCCGCTGAGCCGCGCGGTGGAGGAGGTGGCCCGCGCCCACGGTGCCCTGCTCATCAACGGATCCAGCGCCGAGGACCCGGACCGCGAACGGGAACTGGTGCTGGCGCTGTGCGCCCGGCGCGTGGACGGGCTGGTGGTGATCCCGGCCGGGGACGACCACCGGTACCTGGAGCCGGAGCTGAAGGCGGGCGTCGCCACGGTGTTCGTGGACCGGCCGGCCGGCCGGATCGACGCGGACGTGGTGCTCTCGGACAACTTCGGCGGCGCCCGCGACGGCGTGGCCCACCTGATCGCGCACGGACACCGCAGGATCGGGTTCATCGGCGACATGCCCCGGATCCACACCGCCGCCGAGCGGCTGCGCGGTTACCGGGCGGCCATGGAGGACGCGGGCATACCGGTGAAGGACTCCTGGATGTCGCTGGGCGTCACGGATCCCGAGCGGGTGCGCCGGGCGGCCGAGGAGATGCTCGCGGACCCGCATCCGGTCACCGCGGTCTTCGCGGGCAACAACCGGGTGACGGTCACCGTGATCCGCGTCCTGGCCGGGCTCTCCCGCCGCGTCGCCCTCGTCGGTTTCGACGACATCGAACTCGCCGACCTGCTCCAGCCGGGGGTGACCGTCGTCGCCCAGGACGCGGCGGCCCTCGGCCGCACCGCCGCCGAACGGCTCTTCCGGCAGCTGGACGGCGGCCTCGGCACGCCCGGACGGATCGAACTGCCGACCCGGCTGATCACCCGTGGCTCGGGCGAGCTGCCGCCCGCGGACTGAGCGGCCCGCGACGGTCCGGATGCCTTCGGCGCCCGGCCTCGTCGACGCGCCGCACCCTTCCCGAGGCCCCGAGGCGCGCGTCCGCCCGGCGGACCGCACGACACCGCAGAGGGCTCCCCGCGTGTCTTCCCGTACGGGAAGACACGCGGGGAGCCCTCATCCCACAACCCGGCGGCTGCCTACTGCGCCGACGCCGTCAGGTCGCCGCGCCGGGGCGCCGCGAAGCCCTCCAGGTCGGCGCGGGTCAGGCCGGTGAGCCGGGCGACCTCGGCGGTGTCGAGGGCGCCGCAGTCCAGGCCGCGCAGCAGGTAGCCGGCGAGGGCCTTGGCGGTGGCGGGCTCGTCGGCGATGTCGCCGCCGGCGTGGCTGGCGTAGCGGGCGAGGCGGGCGGCGGCCTGCTCGAAGCCCTCGCGGTAGAAGGCGAAGACGGCGGCGTAGCGGGTGGGGATGTGGCCGGGATGCATGTCCCAGCCCTGGTAGTAGGCGCGGGCCAGGGCGCGGCGGGTGAGGCCGTAGTGCAGGCGCCAGGCGTCGTGGACCTTCTCGGTGGGGCCGACCGGCAGGACGTTGGTGGAACCGTCGGAGACGCGGACGCCGGTGCCGGCGGCGGCGACCTGCATGATCGCCTTGGCGTGGTCGGCGGCGGGGTGGTCGCTGGCCTGGTAGGCGGCGGAGACGCCGAGGCAGGCGCTGTAGTCGAAGGTGCCGTAGTGCAGGCCGGTGGCGCGGCCCTCGGCGGCCTGGATCATGCGGGCGACGGTGGCGGTGCCGTCGGCGGCGAGGATGGACTGGCTGGTCTCGATCTGGATCTCGAAGCCGATCCGGCCGGGCTCCAGCCCGTGCGCCTTCTCGAACGCCTCCAGCAGCCGGACCATGGCGGTGACCTGCTCGGGGTAGGTCACCTTCGGGAGGGTGAGGACCAGGCCGTCCGGCAGGCCGCCCGCCTCGATCAGGCCGGTGAGGAAGATGTCGAGGGTGCGGATGCCCCGGTCGCGCACCGCCGCCTCCATGCACTTCATGCGGATGCCCATGTACGGGGCGGCGGTGCCCTGGGCGTACGCCTCGGCGACGATGCGGGCGGCGCGGGCGGCGTCCTGGTCCTCGTCCTTGCCCTGGTAGCCGTCCTCGAAGTCGATGCGCAGGTCCTCGATCGGTTCGCGCTGCAGCTTGGCGCGCACCCGGGAGTACACCGGCTCGGCGAGCTCCTCGGAGAGCCCGAGGACGGCGGCGAAGGAGGCGGCGTCCGGTGCGTGCTCGTCGAGCGCGGCGAGCGCCTGGTCGCCCCAGGAGCGGATGGTGTCGGCGGCGAAGGCGTCGCCGGGGACGTAGACGGTGTGGACGGGCTGGCGGGTGCCGGGGTCTCCGGGGTAGCGGCGTTCCAGCTCCGCGTCGACCGGTGCGAGGGAGGCGCTGATCTCCTCGCTCACGGTGCCCGCGAGGCTCGTCGCCACCTTCTCCTGCTGACCCATTCCGTACCCTCCTATTTTCCGTTGTGCGGAATCAATAATCCGCACAGCGAAGTTATCCCCGACCTTCCCGCCGGTCAACACCCTCTTTCCGGTCAAGGCCCCCCTCAGGACCCCCAGTACAGCACTGGCCGACGGCGGCGGAACCGGCGGAGAACGCTCCCCGGGACGGCCGAGGCCCCCGCGACCACGGACGGTCGCGGGGGCCTCGTGCGCACGGCGTGCGGGATCAGCCCTTGCGGGTCTTGATCTCCTCGGTGAGCTGCGGGACGACGGCGAAGAGGTCGCCGACGACGCCGTAGTCGACCAGGTCGAAGATCGGGGCCTCCGGGTCCTTGTTGATCGCCACGATCGTCTTGGAGGTCTGCATGCCGGCGCGGTGCTGGATCGCGCCGGAGATGCCGGAGGCGATGTACAGCTGCGGGGAGACCGACTTGCCGGTCTGGCCGACCTGGTTGGTGTGCGGGTACCAGCCCGCGTCCACCGCGGCGCGCGAGGCGCCCACGGCGGCACCGAGCTCGTCGGCCAGGGCCTCGATGATCGCGAAGTTCTCCGCGCCGTTGACGCCACGGCCGCCGGAGACCACGATCGCGGCCTCGGTCAGCTCCGGACGGCCGGTCGACTCACGCGGCGTACGGCCCGTGACCTTCGTGCCGGTCGCCTTCTCGGAGAAGGTCACGTCCAGGGCCTCGACCGCGCCCGCGGCCGGAGCGGCCTCCACGGCGGCCGAGTTCGGCTTGACCGTGATGACCGGGGTGCCCTTGGTGACACGGGACTTGGTGGTGTAGGAGGCGGCGAACACCGACTGGGTGGCCACCGGGCCCTCGTCGCCGGCCTCCAGGTCGACGGCGTCGGTGATGATGCCGGAGCCGATGCGCAGCGCCAGACGTGCGGCGATCTCCTTGCCCTCCGCCGAGGAGGGGACGAGGACGGCGGCCGGGGAGACCTGCTCGTGGGCGGCCTGGAGGGCGTCCACCTTCGGCACGACCAGGTAGTCGGCGTACTCGGACGCCTCGTGGGTCAGGACCTTCACCGCGCCGTGCTCGGCGAGCGTGGCGGCGGTGGCGGCGGCGCCGTTGCCGAGGGCGACGGCGACCGGGTCGCCGATGCGGCGGGCGAGGGTCAGCAGCTCCAGGGTGGGCTTGCGGACGGCGCCGTCCACGTGGTCGACGTAGACGAGAACTTCAGCCATGGGATGGATCTCCTTGCGAAAATCGCGAAGTCTGAGGGGCGGTGAGGGGCGTGGCCCCTAGATGAACTTCTGGCTCGCGAGGAACTCAGCGAGCTGCTTGCCGCCCTCGCCCTCGTCCTTGACGATCGTGCCCGCGGTCCGGGCCGGGCGCTCGTCCGCCGCGTCGACGGTCGTGTAGGCGCCCTCGAGACCGACCTCCTCCGCCTCGATGTCGAGGTCGGACAGGTCCCAGGACTCCACCGGCTTCTTCTTGGCCGCCATGATGCCCTTGAAGGACGGGTAACGCGCCTCGCCCGACTGGTCGGTGACCGACACGACCGCCGGCAGCTGCGCCTCGAGCTGCTCGGAGGCGGCGTCACCGTCGCGGCGGCCCTTGACCACGCCGTCCTCGACCGACACCTCGGACAGCAGGGTCACCTGCGGCACGCCCAGGCGCTCGGCCAGCAGCGCCGGTACGACGCCCATGGTGCCGTCGGTGGAGGCCATGCCGGAGATCACCAGGTCGTAGCCGGCCTTCTCGATCGCCTTGGCCAGCACCAGGGAGGTGCCGATCGCGTCGGTGCCGTGCAGGTCGTCGTCCTCGACGTGGATCGCCTTGTCGGCGCCCATCGACAGCGCCTTGCGCAGCGCGTCCTTGGCGTCCTCCGGACCCACCGTCAGGACGGTGACCTCCACATCGTCGTCGCCCTTGTCCCGACGGTCTTCCGAGATCTGCAGCGCCTGCTCGACCGCGTACTCGTCCAGTTCGGAGAGCAGACCGTCCACGTCGTCCCGGTCGACGGTCAGGTCATCGGCGAAGTGCCGGTCGCCAGTGGCGTCGGGCACGTACTTCACAGTGACAACGATCCTCAAGCTCACGCCGGCTCTCCTACTGCGTCGACATTTCAGTGCTGCCTGCTTGCAGGCAGCATAGGCGCCTGCAGCGGCCGATCCCGGTCGGGGCGGCCCTGCGCTCCTGCCGGAATATTACTCGTCAGTACATCCAGTTCGTTCCCGCTAAGCAAGCGCTTTGAACTGTGACCTTCGCAACGCAGCGTAACCGGAACCCGACGGTTTCGCAGGAGAGCCGTGGCGCCGGGTCAGTCGCGCAGTTCGGTGAAGCGGCCCTGGTGGTAGAGGAGGGGCCGGCCGGGCCCGGCGGAGTCGCCGTGCACGACCTCGGCCAGCACGACACGGTGGTCCCCGGCGGGGACGCGGGCGACGACGCGGCCCACCAGCCAGGCGAGGACGCCGTCGAGGACGGGCACGCCCTCGGGGCCCTCGCGCCAGGCCGTGGGCGGGCCGAAGCGGTCGGCGCCCCGGCGGGCGAAGGTGGCGGCGAGCTCCCGCTGGTGCTCGCCGAGTATGTGCACCCCGACGTGGCCGGCGGCGGCGACGGCGGGCCAGCTGGAGGAGCCGGTGCCGACCCCGAAGGAGAGCATCGGGGGGTCCGCGGAGACCGAGGCGAGGGAGGTGGCGGTGAATCCGGCCGGGCCGTTCTCACCGCGGGCGGTGATCACGGCGACTCCCGCCGCGTGGCGCCGGAAGACGGACCGGAACAGGTCGTCGGCGGCCGGCCGGGGCATGCCCGGAGCGGGCGTGGTCGTCATGGAGGGGTCCTTGTGCGAGGGGTCCTGCCGCGCGAGGCGCGGGAACGGCTGGTCCGGCGGAGCGGGCGTCACACCGCCTCCCCCAGGGCGGCGATCACGTCCGCGGTGCGCGGCTGACCGGTGGCGCGCCGCACGACGCGGCCGTCCGCGTCCAGGACGAGCACCGTCGGGGTCTTGCGGATGCCCAGCGCGCGGACGAGTCCGAGACGGGACTCGGCGTCGATCTCGACGTGGGTGACGCCCGCCACCATGCGGGCCACCTCGCCGAGGACCCGCCGGGTGGCCCGGCAGGGCGCGCAGAAGGCGCTGGAGAACTGTACGAGTGTGGCGCGTTCACCGAGACCGGTGCCCAGTGCGGCGGCATCGAGCCGCACGCCGTCGTCCCGTTCGCGCACGCGTCCTCTCCCACTCGTCTTCGGTCCGTCCCCGGTTGCAGCGTTCACGGGACCGCAAAGATTCCCGTGCCTCGCCGGGTGTCCGCCGCGGAGTGCTCGATTCTTCCGGATGCCGGCGCACGGGAGCCACCGCGGGGCGGGGACGGTACCCGCGCGGTAACCCTTCGGCAAAAAGCGGGTCAAAGACGGGACGTGACGAGGATTACGCCGACGCCGGGCACCAGGACTGGTTCACCGGCCGTTCTTGGGGCACCATCTGCGACATGCCGTAAAACCTACGGCCGCGTAACTTTCCACTGGGAGCCCCTTCCCAGGCAGAGCAGGAAGGGTCCGTCCGGCCCATGGCAGAACTCGTCTACCGCCCGGTCATCGGTCTCGCCCGCACCATGTTCAAGGTGTGGGACCTCAAGATCGACTGCCGGGGATCGGAGAACATCCCGCGCTCGGGCGGCGCCGTGCTGGTGAGCAATCACATCAGCTATCTGGACTTCATCTTCAACGGACTGGCGGCGCTGCCGCAGAAGCGGCTCGTGCGCTTCATGGCGAAGGAGTCCGTCTTCCGGCACCGGATCTCCGGTCCCCTGATGCGCGGGATGAAGCACATCCCGGTCGACCGCAAGCAGGGCGAGGCGGCCTACGCGCACGCCCTGGACTCGCTGCGGTCGGGCGAGATCATCGGGGTCTTCCCGGAGGCCACCATCTCGGAGTCGTTCACGCTGAAGAGCTTCAAGTCGGGTGCCGCGCGCCTGGCGCAGGAGGCGGGCGTTCCGCTGATCCCGATGGCGGTGTGGGGCACGCAGCGGCTGTGGACCAAGGGCCACCCGCGCAACTTCAAGCGCAGCCACATCCCGGTCACCATCCGGGTCGGCGAGGCGATCGACGCCTCCCGCGAGCAGTACGCGGGTGCCCTCACGCGCCGGCTACGCGAGCGCGTGCAGGAGCTGCTGGAGGCCGCGCAGCGCGCCTACCCCGTGCGCCCCAAGGGCCCGGACGACACCTGGTGGATGCCGGCCCATCTCGGCGGCACGGCCCCGACGGCGGAGCAGGTCCGCGCGGCGGAGGCGCACTGAGCGGCGCCCGCCCCCGCCGCCGGGGCGGACGGGCGGGCCGCTCCGGGCCGGGGTCCGCGCCGGTCCGGCGGCGGTGACGAAGCCCTCGCCGCCGGCGGCCCGGCCCGGGCGCACCCCGCCCCGGACGCCGGAACGGCGGGCGCGCGGGCCGCGACCGGCCCCGCCTCAGAGGGCGGCCGGGAGCGTCCGCCACAGGTACGCCCGGTCGGGCGCCGCTTTCAGGGCGTCCAGCACGGCCGGATGCGGTGCGGCGTACAGCACCGGATAGTCCATCTCACCGTGCCGCGGGTCGGGGATCCAGGCGAGCCGCTCCCCGTCCAGCGAGAACCGGGCGTCCACGCCGGGCTTGTTGCCGCGCGGGTCCTGCCGGTGCCAGGCGCCGTTGAAGCGGACCGCGACCAGCCCGTGCACCACGTGCCCCTCGCCCCCGTCGTGCAGCAGCCGCTGGTAGCACAGTGCGGCGGGGATGTCCTCGGCCCGCAGCAGCGCGGCCAGCGCGTGGGCCTTGGCGTGGCAGATGCCGGTGCCCTGCGCCAGGACGTCGGAGGCCCGCCAGGTGACGCGCGGGTCTCCGGCGTCCTGTGAGTGCGGGATCGCGTCGCGGACGTACTCGAACGCCAGCCGCGCATAGGCATACGAGTCCTCCGCTTCCTTGGCGAGACGCGCGGCCGTCTCCCGCACAACCGGGTGGTCGTGATCGATGACGTCGTCGGCGGCCAAATAGGCGGACAGGTCGGGGTTCTGCTGGATCGGCTCCATGCCCGCAGAGCATAGGAATGCGACCACCCGCGAGTCAATGACTTTTCAGGTGACCGCATACCTATGCATAAGGCGGAGTTGCCTCAGCGGGCCATCTCCTCCTTGAGGGCCGCCACGAACGCGTCCACGTCCTCCTCGGTGGTGTCGAAGGCGCACATCCAGCGCACGTCGCCCGCGGCCTCGTCCCAGAAGTAGAAGCGGAACCGCTTCCGGAGGCGCTCGCTCACCTCGTGGGGCAGCCGGGCGAAGACCGCGTTGGCCTGCACGGGGTGGAGGATCTCCACCCCGTGCACCGCGCGGACGCCCTCGGCCAGGCGCTGGGCCATCTCGTTGGCGTGGCGGGCGTTGCGCAGCCACAGGTCCTTGGCGAGCAGCGCCTCCAGCTGCACCGACACGAAGCGCATCTTGGAGGCGAGCTGCATGGACAGCTTGCGCAGGTGCTTCATGTGGCGGACGGCGTCGGGGTTGATGACGACGACCGCCTCGCCGAACAGGGCGCCGTTCTTGGTGCCGCCCAGGGAGAGGATGTCGACGCCGGCCGCGTTGGTGAACGTGCGCATCGGCACGTCCAGGGAGGCGGCGGCGTTGGCTATCCGGGAGCCGTCGAGGTGGACCTTCATGCCGTGCGCGTGGGCGTGCTCGCAGATGGCCCGGATCTCGTCGGGGGTGTAGAGGGTGCCGAGCTCGGTGGACTGGGTGATCGAGACGACCTGCGGCATGGCACGGTGCTCGTCGTCCCAGCCGTACGCCTGACGGTCGATCAGCTCGGGGGTGAGCTTGCCGTCGGGGGTGGGGACGGTGAGCAGCTTCAGGCCGCCGACCCGCTCGGGCGCCCCGCACTCGTCGACGTTGATGTGCGCGCTCTCGGCGCAGATCACCGCGCCCCAGCGGTCGGTGACCGCCTGGAGCGCGACGACGTTGGCTCCGGTGCCGTTGAAGACCGGGAAGGCTTCCGCCGTCGCCCCGAAGTGCCCGCGGACGACGCGCTGGAGGTTCTCCGTGTACGCGTCCTCGCCGTAGGCGGTCTGGTGCCCGCCGTTGGCCAGGGCCAGGGCGGCGAGCACCTCCGGGTGGGCGCCGGCGTAGTTGTCGCTGGCGAACCCCCGTTCCCGCGGGTCGTGGTGGCGGCGTGCGTCGGTCTTCGGGGGGTTCACGGCTTCTCGGTCAGCCACAGACGGTTTCCGTTCACTTCCGCGGCGGGCTTCTCCCAGACTCCGGCGATGGCCTCGGCCAGGTCCTTGACGTCCGTGAAGCCCGCGAACTTCGCGTTGGGGCGTTCGGCGCGCATCGCGTCGTGCACCAGCGCCTTCACCACCAGGATCGCAGCCGCGGACGTCGGCCCCTGCTCGCCCCCCGCCTTGCGGAAGTAGTCGGCCATGGCGAGCGTCCACGCCTCGGCGGCGGCCTTGGCGGCCGAGTACGCGGCGTTGCCCGCGGTGGGCTTGCTCGCGCCCGCCGCGCTGATCAGGACGTACCGGCCGCGGTCGCTGCGCTGGAGCGGCTCGTGGAAGGCGAGGGAGGTGTGCTGGACGGTGCGGACCAGCAGCTTCTCCAGCAGGTCCCAGTCGCCGAGGTCGGTCTTGGTGAAGGTCTGGCTGCCGCGCCAGCCGCCGACGAGGTGGACCAGGCCGTCGACGCGGCCGTACTCCTTCTCGATGCGGGCGGCCCAGTCCTTGGCGGCGTCCAGGTCGAGCAGGTCGACCGTCTCGCCGGTGACCGTGGCGCCGCCGTGCGCGTAGCGCGCCGCGTCCACGGCCTCGGCCAGCCGCTGCGGGTCGTTGTCCGAGCCGACGACGGTCGCCCCCGCCTCGGCGAGCCTGAGCAGCGCGGCCCGTCCCGCGGGTCCGCCCGCACCGGCCACCGCGATCACCGCGCCCTCGAGCGCCCCGTTCCCCATGGTCCTCGCCTCCCGAGCCTCGTTCTTCGCGCGGTCGCTCACGCGGCGATCCGCTCGGCGCCGTCCGCCGTGATGCCCTTGGTGGAGGCGATCACGTTCTTCAGTTTCTTCTGCAGCGCCTCGTAGAACATGCTCAGCGGAAACTCGTCCGCAAGCACGTCGTCCACGAGCTTGCGCGGCGGCTGGGTCAGGTCGAGGGCGTCGGGGCCCTTGGCCCACTTGGAGCCCGGGTGCGGGGCGAGGTAGGCGGAGACCAGCTCGTACCCGGCGAACCAGTGGACCAGCTTGGGCCGGTCGATGCCGTCGCGGTACAGCTTCTCGATCTCGGCGCACAGCCGGTTGGTGACCTGCGGGGCGCGCTCCCAGTCGATGGAGAGCTTGTTGTCGGTCCAGCGGACGACGTCGTTCTTGTGCAGGTAGGCGAAGAGGAGCTGGCCGCCGAGGCCGTCGTAGTTGCGCACGCGCTCGCCGGTGACCGGGAAGCGGAACATGCGGTCGAACAGCACCGCGTACTGCACGTCGCGGGCCTGCGGGACGCCCTCGTCCGCCAGTTTCACGGCCTCCTTGAAGGCGGTGAGGTCGCAGCGCAGCTCCTCCAGGCCGTACATCCAGAACGGCTGGCGCTGCTTGATCATGAACGGGTCGAACGGCAGGTCGCCGTGGCTGTGGGTGCGGTCGTGGATCATGTCCCACAGCACGAACGCCTCTTCGCAGCGCTTCTGGTCGTGGACCATGGCGGCGATGTCCTCGGGCAGTTCGAGGCCCAGGATGCCGACGGCGGCCTCGGTGACCCGGCGGAAGCGGGCGGCCTCGCGGTCGCAGAAGATGCCGCCCCAGGTGAAGCGCTCGGGCGCCTCGCGCACGGCGATGGTCTCGGGGAAGAGGACGGCGGAGTTGGTGTCGTACCCGGCCGTGAAGTCCTCGAAGGTGATGCCGCAGAAGAGCGGGTTGTCGTAGCGGGTGCGCTCCAGCTCGGCCAGCCAGTCGGGCCAGACCATGCGCAGCACGACCGCCTCCAGGTTGCGGTCCGGGTTGCCGTTCTGCGTGTACATCGGGAAGACGACCAGGTGCTGGAGGCCGTCCCGGCGGTCCGCGGCGGGCTGGAAGGCCAGCAGCGAGTCGAGGAAGTCGGGCACCTGGAAGCCGCCCTCGGCCCAGCGGAGCAGGTCCTTCACGAGGGCCTCGTGGTAGGCGCGGTCGTGCGGGAGCAGCGGGGAGAGCTCCTCGACGGCGGCGGCGACGCGGCGTACGGCCTCCTCGGCCTCGGCGCGCCGCGGGGCGCCCTCGGCGTCGAAGTCGATCGACCCGTCCTTGGACTGCCAGGGCCGGATCTGCTCCACGGCATCCTTGAGCACGGGCCACGCCGGGTGCTCCACCACCCTGGTCACCGGAGGAACCTTCCCCTCCGCACCCACCTGCACAAGAATTTCCGTCATGTCCCATCCTCCACAGGAGAACCTCGCGTCAGGACACCGTATGCATTCCTGCTTTCTCTCAGCAAGGGGCCTCTCAGGAAATTATCCTGCCCCACCCCCGCCTTCACCGCATGTTTTCCTGTCGGGCACATCGGGGGAGGGGCACGAGCCGGGTCGGCGTTACGCTGCGGCTCTGCCCCGCCGCAGCCCACGGAAGCGAGCCGGACCTTGAACTTCCTCACCATCGGTCACCGCGGAATCATGGCTGTCGAGCCGGAGAACACGCTGCGCTCCTTCGTCGCCGCCGAACGGGCCGGCCTCGACGTCGTCGAACTCGACCTGCACCTGAGCAAGGACGGCGCCCTGGTCGTCATGCACGACGCGGACGTGGACCGGACGACCGACGGCACCGGCCCGATCGCCCGGAAGACCCTCGCCGAGCTGCGCGCCCTGGACGCGGGCCGCGGCGAGCGGGTCCCGGTCTTCGAGGAGGTGCTGGACGCCGTGTCGGTACCGCTCCAGGCCGAGATCAAGGACGTGGCGGCGGCCCGGACGCTGGCCGAGGTGATGCGCCGGCGGGATCTGGCCGAACGGGTGGAGGTGATCTCCTTCCACGCCGAGGCGATCGCGGAGGTCTCCCGTCTGGTGCCGGGGGCGCGCACCGCGCTGGTGGCCCAGTACTACGGTCCCGAGGTCGTGGACCGCGCCGTCGAGGCCGGGGCGGCGGCCCTCTGCCTGGACATCGACCGGATCACCCTGGAGATCGTGCGGCTGGCGCGCGAGGCGGGTCTGAGGGTCTTCGCCTGGGTGGTGAACACCCAGGACCACCTGCGTCTCGTACGGGCCCTGGGCCTGGACGGCGCGACCACCGACCGCCCGGAGATCAAGCGCACCGGCCGCTTCACCGCGTGAGGCTCACACCAGCGGCTTGACCAGCAGCTCGAACCGGAGGTCGTCGCGGAGCGGGATGCCGAAGCGCTCGTCGCCGTACGGGAACGGGGTCGTCCGTCCCGTACGGCGGTAGCCGCGGCGCTCGTACCAGGCGATGAGGTCCTCGCGGACGGAGATCACGGTCATGCGCATCTCCGTCACGCCCCAGGTCTCGCGGGCCTGCCGCTCGGCCTCGGCGATGACCGTCTTGCCCAGCCCCGCGCCCTGGAGCACCGGGCTGACGGCGAACATCCCGAAGTAGGCGTACGAGCCCCGGTGTTCGAGCTGGCAGCAGGCGACGATCCGCCCGTCCCGCTCGACCGTCAGCAGGCGGCTGCCGGGCGACTCGATCACCCCCAGCACTCCCTCCGGGTCGGTCCGCTGCCCTTGGAGCAGGTCCGCCTCGGTGGTCCACCCGGCCCGGCTGGACTCCCCGCGGTACGCCGACTCGATCAGCGCGACGAGCTCGTCGACGTCTGCGGCGGCGGCGTCGCGAAAGGTCAGTCGGGTCTCGGCGGTGTCCATGGTGGTTCTCCCGTTCTCGGGCGCGGCGTGGGCAGGGACGAGGGTAACGCTGCCGTCAGGGGGCTTCTGATGGATCTCCGTGGAAGAAGGAGCAGCGTTCGGTGCGTGCTCTCGGTGTGCGGGGCGGAGGGCGTGCCGGGCGTCGCGACGCCACGGAGATCCATCAGAAGCCCCCTAGACTCCGGATGCATGGTCCACGTACTCGGCAGCAGGGTCCTGCTCCGCCCCACCGACCCCGAACGGTCCCGCGTCTTCTACGGCGAGCGGCTGGGCCTCGCCGTCTACCGCGAGTTCGGTACGGGGCCGGAGCGCGGCACGGTCTACTTCCTCGGCGGCGGCTTCCTGGAGCTCTCCGGCCGGTCGGACACCCCGCCGTCCCCGGCCGTGCGGCTGTGGCTCCAGGTCGAGGACGTCACCGCGGCCCACGAGGAGCTGCGGGCGAAGGGCGTCGCGATCACCCGGCCGCCGGTCAGGGAGCCGTGGGGACTGGTGGAGATGTGGGTCGCGGACCCGGACGGCACCCCGATCGTGCTGGTGGAGGTGCCGACGGACCATCCGCTGCGGTACCGGCCGGGGATCTGAGCTCACCGGGAGCGGCGCGCACCGGTGGTTCCGTGCCGGATGGCCGGAGTCCGGGCGGGGGCTTAGCGTGCTGGAGGGGCCCCGGCCAGGACTGCGGAAGGAACGCCCGGCGCATGAAGCTCGACCAACCGGTGACCGGCGGGCCCTGCTGGGCCGAGCTGGGGACCAGCGACGTGGAGGCGGCCAAGCGGTTCTACACGAAGCTGTTCGGCTGGCGTCCGCGGACCGATGCGCGTCTGCAGACGGGCGGCTACGCGATCGCGCGCCTGGGGGACGCGGCGGTGGCCGGGCTGTCCCCGCTGTACCAGCCGGCGCAGCCGGTGGCGTGGAACGTCTCGTTCGCGGTGGACGACGCGGACGCCGCCGCGCGGCGGGTGACGGAGGCCGGCGGGACGGTCCTGCTGGGGCCCGAGGACGTGTTCGACGCGGGCCGTTTCGCGGTGGCCGCGGGCCCGGACGAGGAGGTGTTCCATCTGTGGCAGGCCCGTGCCTTCCCGGGCGCCGGACTGTTCGACGCCCCCGGCGCGCTGGGCTGGGTGGAGCTGCTGACCCGCGAGCCCGGCCGGGCCCGGGACTTCTACACCGCGGTCTTCGGCTGGAGCGCCGGCGGCACGGAGCGCTACCCGCGGTGGAGCGTCGGCGGCGCGGAGTTCGGCGGCATGGTGACGATGGACGACAAGTTCCCGCACGAGGTGCCGGCGCACTGGCTGCCGTACTTCGCGGTGACCGACGTGGACCGGGCCGCGGCCGACGCGACGAGCGGCTCCGGCACCGTCCTCATGACGCCGACCTCGCTTCCCGAGGGGCCGCGCATCGCGGTGCTGCGGGATCCGCAGGGGGCGATGTTCGGGGTGTACCGGGCGCAGGGGGGCTGAGAGCCCCGAGCGGAAGGGGAGCCCGATCGGCTCGCGGCGTCCGGTGCGTGCGAGCGCAAGACGCCGAAGCCCTCTCGTGGCGGAGCCACGTGGGTGTTCCGGAACCGCGGCGAGCGTGCGTGCCGGGCGTCGCGAGCCGGGCGCCTCTTCCGCTCGGGGCTCTGAGAGACCGGCGGTCCGGCGGCGCTCGCCCGGGCGCCGCCTGCGGCCGGGAAGCTCCCGGCAGGTACCGGCGGGGCGGGTCCGGGCGGCCGGTCACCGGCGGGCCCGGGCCCCGTGAGGACGCAGCGGCCGGCACCGGGGACGTCCGCGGCGACCGCCACTCCCCCACCGCCGCCCGGTGCACGGCGTGCCCGGGGCGCCGGCGCCGCGGCCGTGCGCGTCACGCCCGCAGCGCGTCCAGGCGGCCCTCCAGCTGACCGAGCAGCTCCCCGAGCAGCGCGGCCAGGTCGCCCCGCCGCTCCCCCTCCAGGCCGGACAGCACGGCGGTCTCGTAGGCGAGCTGTTCGGGCAGGATGCCGTCGACCAGGTCGCGGCCCGCGTCGGTGAGGCGGACGTGGGCGACGCGGCGGTCGCGGGTGTCCCCGCGCCGCTCGACCAGGCCGCGTTCGGTGAGCTGCTTGAGGCGCTTGGTGACGGCGGCGCCCGAGGAGAAGGTCTCGCGGGCCAGCTCCCCGGGGGTCAGTTCGTGGCCGGTGCGGCGCAGGGCGCCCAGCAGGTCGAACTCGGGGCGGCTCAGGCCCGCCCGGCGCAGCGGAGCGTCCTCGGCCTGCTGGAGGAGGGCGGCGCAGCGGTTGATGCGGCCGATGATCTCCATGGGGCCGGTGTCGAGGCCGGGGTGCACGGCCCGCCACTGCCGGACGACCGCGGCCACGGTGTCCCCTCCGGTCGCGTCCGCCCCCACGCCCTCGCTCGCCGAGCGCCCGCCGTTTGCCGTCATGGCCGTACGTCCTCCGTCCTCGTGCCCGCGTCCTGGTCCGGCCGCCCCGCCCCCGGGCCGGTCCGGCGGCGGACCATTGCGGCGAGCGTACGGTGTCCGGCCTGCTCGGCGCGCACCACCCTCTCCTGGGGCAGTGCGCGCTGCCACCACTCGCCGGCCGCGGCGTCGGCGGTGGCCCGCAGTTCGACCAGCGCGGCGGCCAGGGCGCGGTGCGCGGCGTCCAGGGCGGCGGGGGCCGGACGGGGCTCGGCCAGCAGGCGGGCGGCGCGTTCGCGGACGCGGTCCACGGCGGTCAGCGCCTGTTCGACCCGGTCGCCCGCGCGCCGGTTGGTGACGGCGACGGCGGCGGCGAAACCGACCAGAGCGCCGACGAGGGTGTCCACGACCCGCTCGGTGATCAGCACGCCGGGCTCCTGGTAGCCGGTGAACTCGGTGATGAGCAGCGCCATCGGGGTCACGCAGAGCGTGCCGAGCCAGTAGTTGCGGCTGATGAGGGCCTCGGCACCGAAGGCGAACAGCAGGCAGAACAGGACCAGCGCGGCCTGGCCGAGGTGGGCCAGCGGGGCCACGGCGGCGAAGACGAGGACTCCGGCCAGGTTGCCGACGACGCGCTGGACGACCCGGTTCCAGGTGAGGGTGAGGTTGGCCTGGTAGAGCGCGGCGGCGGTGACCAGGGCCCAGTAGGGGCGGCCGATGCCGAGGGCGAGCGAGGCGTATCCGGCCAGGGCGCAGCCGAGGGCGGTGCGCACGCCGATGGGGGCCAGCGGGGCCAGCCGGTGCCACAGCGGCGCGGGCCGGGCGCCGCGCTCGGCCTCCACGCCGAGGAGTTCGTCGGTGGCGGCCCGGGAGTCGCCGGTGCCGGGATCGCCGGTGCGCGGGTCCCCGGGCCGGGGGACGCGTCCGGTGCCGCGCAGGGCGCGCGCCCAGGCGCGCAGCCGCTCGGGGTCCGTGTCGGCGGGCGCGGCGAGGGCGACCTCGGCGCGGACGAGGAGCCGCTCCAGGGCGTGCCGGGTGGCGGCGCGGGCCCCCTTCCCCGGCAGCGGCAGCAGCGCCTGCCAGGCGGCCTGTACGGCGGCGTAGCCGGCGGCGCGCGCGGCGCGGGCGTGGCCGTCGTCGGTGCCGTGCGCCCCGGCGTACGCGGCGTACGCGGCGGCGGCGTTCAGGGCCTGGGCGGTGGCGCGGCGCTCCGGGCCGGTGGGGCGCAGCAGCGCGGGTGCCATGCCGACGAGCCAGGCCCAGGAGCCCGCCGCGGCGGTCAACGCCAGGTGCCCGGGAACCTGGCCGAGGGTCTGCGGCGCGAAGAGGGAGGCGGAGCTGATGAAGGTGAGGACGACGTTGCCCGGCGGGCCGACGCGGGTGGCGTCGCACAGGACCT
Source organism: Streptomyces sp. NPDC006134 (assembly GCF_040628835.1). NCBI lineage: Bacteria > Bacillati > Actinomycetota > Actinomycetes > Kitasatosporales > Streptomycetaceae > Streptomyces > Streptomyces sp. NPDC006134. The sequence continues at coordinate 36,238 of NZ_JBEXTV010000012.1, forward strand.
TCTGCGCGGCGGCCAGCAGGGCGCCGACGGCGACCAGCACGGCGGCGTCGCGGGTGAGCGAGGCGGTGACCAGGGCGACACCGACGCCGCCGAGCATGCCGAGCACCACCCAGGCCAGGACCCGGGCGCGGACGGCGTAGGGCCGGTTGTGGGCGTACAGGGCGCACAGGGACCCGGCCATGGTGTACATCGCCAGGTCGAGCCGGCCGAGCGCCAGCAGGATCAGGTTGGGCGGGGCGACGGCGGCGACCACGCTCAGGGCGGGCTTGAACCAGATGTCGGAGGGGCGTCCGGGACGCAGCGCGCCGGCCAGCGGCAGACGCCGGCGGCCGAGCGGGGTTGCGGAGGTGGGGGTCGCACTGCTCATGCAAGTATTTTAACAGGTGTTTTACCAGTGAAATAAATGTCGCGTGCCCTCGGGCGCTCCCCGCGTACACCCATGCGCTCGCGTACGCGCCGCGTCACCCGGGCATCCCTTGACCGATCCACGAAGACGGCCTTCGACGTCAGCCTTCGACGAGCGGTCTTCGAGGACCGGTACCCGAGGGCCGGCCGCCGGGCGGACGGCGGCCGGCCGAACGGCGAGCGGGAGGTGCGCGTGCACGGACCGGCGTCGTCCGGCTGGCTGCTGGTAGCGCTGTGCGCGGCGGCCGGCGCCTACTGCCTGCTGCGGATGCGCGGCAGCGCCGAGGCCCGCGACCGCCGCGCCGCGGGCGGCGAGGCGGTCATGGGCTTCGGCATGGCCGCGATGGCCGTGCCGCCCGCGGTGTTCACCCCTCCCCCGTGGGCCTGGGCCGTCCACGCGGCCGTGTTCGGTGCGGCCGGGCTGCACGCGCTGTGGGCGGCCCGGGGCAGCCCGTACCATCTGCACCACCTGGTGGGCGCGGGCGCGATGGTCTACATGGCCCTCGTGATGGCCGGCTCCCCCGGCCACGCGCACGGGCACGGCGGCTCCGGCGTGCCGCCGCTGACCGGAGCGCTGCTGCTCTACTTCGCCGGGTACGTGCTGCTGACCGGCGTCCGCCTGGTGCCGGCCGCCGCCGTCACGGCCGCCGAAACGGCTGCCGGGTGGGCCGACCGGCCGGAGCTGGCGCGGGCGTGCCGGCTTTCCATGGGGATCGCGATGCTGGCCATGCTGCTGACGCTGTGACGGCACAGCGCTGGCCCACGTCCTGGGCACAGCCGGCCTCGGGGCGGCGGTGACGGCGGCCCTGGTGCCGGTACCGCCGGTACTGACGGCGTTCGTACCGGGGCCGCAGGCACCGGGGTGTCCGGGCCGCCGGGCCCGCCCCGCGCGGCTCGCTGCCCACGGGAGTGGTGTGCGGGCCCGCCGGTCGGCGAGGATCGCTCCATGCAGACCTCGCCCGTCGGCTCCCCGCCCCGCCCGCCCCGGACCCGTACCGCCGTCCGTGCCGCCTGGATCCTCGCGGCGTGCTCCGTGCTGCTGCTCCTCCTCGTCGCGGCCGAGTGGCACCCCCTGCTCGCCCTGGACGGCGGCATCGCCCGCACCACCCACCGCTGGGCGGTCGCGGAGGACGGCGTCACCCAGGTCTTCCGCATCCTGACGGACTGGGTCTGGGACCCGTGGACGATGCGGCTGCTGTGCGCGGCGGCCGTCCTGTGGCTCGGGTGGCGGTGCGCGGCCTGGTGGACCGCCGGCTGGCTGGCGGTGACGTGCGCGCTGGGCACCCTGCTGCAGCAGGCGCTGAAGGCCGCGGTGGGCCGCCCCCGGCCGGTCTGGCCCGACCCCGTGGACAGCGCCCACTACGCCGCCTTCCCCTCGGGCCACGCCATGACGGCGACGGTCGTGTGCGGTCTGCTGCTGTGGCTGCTCCACCGCCACGGCGCCGCCCGCGCCCTGCGCCTGGCCGCGCTGGCCGTGGCCGTGGTCTCCGTGGCCGGCGTCGGGCTGACCCGGGTGTGGCTGGGCGTCCACTGGACCTCCGACGTCGTCGGCGGCTGGCTGCTGGGCGCCCTGGTGGTGGCGGTCGCGATCGCGGCGCACCGGCACGGGCGGGGTGACCTGCCGGCTCCCCGCCCGTCGTCCCCGGCGCGGTAGCCGGTCCCGGCGGACCCTACACGGAGGGCGTCGGCGCGGTGACCTGCCACGGCGGGGCGGCCTCGCCCGGGCCGGGGCCCCGTCCGGTCAGACGCGGGAAGGAGCGGACGGCGGCCAGGAAGCCGAACGTCGTCAGAACGAACGGCCAGGTGAACGCGTGGCCGCCGGACGGGGCGAGCAGAGCGGCGACCGCCGGTGTCAGGGCGGTCGCGGTCGCCGCGCCGAGCAGCGCGTACAGCAGCGTCGCCGGGGTCGCCTCCAGGAACACCCCGCACAGCGCGAGCGCCACGAGCACCGCGTTGTAGCCCATCGTGCCGTCGGCGATCCGTGCGGCCGGCGCACCGAGCGCCCAGGCGGTCAGGATGCCTGTCACGCTGCCGCAGCAGGCCACCAGCCCCGCCACCCGGCTCGCCAGGAAGACGCCCGCGAGCAGCAGTGCCCCCACGTACCACCGGTCCTGGAAGAAGACCTGGGACACGTTGCGGAAGAACGCCCCTCCCACGTCGCCCGGGCGCAGGGCGGTGGGACCGGAGACGGCGCGGGGCAGCGCGGCGAGGCTGTGGCCGTGCGGCCAGATCCGCCGGAAGCCGGGCGCGGCGACCGTCACCGCGCCCGCCAGCAGGCAGTACGGCAGGGTCAGCGAGGGCAGATCCCACACGCCCAGCAGCCGGACCACCGCCGCCGTGACGACCGTGACCACGACACAGCCCGCGGCGGCGAGCAGGACCGTGGAGAGCCGGTCCGCGCCCAGGAGAACCGCGAAGCACAGAGCGACGAGGCAGGAGTTGAAGCCCTCCAGTCCCGTTTCCACCCGGTCACGGGCCACGCCCAGCAGGCGTGCGGTACCGGTGCCCAGGGCGGCGCCCCCCAGCCCGTATGCGCCGTACCGCCAGTCGGCCGTGCACAGCGCCAGGCAGAAGACGGCGCCTGTCCACGGGTTGGCCAGGAACATCACCTGAGCCGGGCCGCACAGCACCTGCGGCCCGAAACCCGGTACCCGTCGCGGACGCCGGCCCCCGGCGCCATCCGACCGTCGCACGTCCCGCTCACACCCCCACACACTCTTTCCGCATAACGGCATCACTTTTCCGCTACACGATACAGCGAGAGAGGGCGCCCACACGCCCCGGGGCTTTGGCCCCGGAACCGGGAAACAGCGGCAGACAAGAGGGGGAAGAGAAGGGAGGGAAGGGAGGGAAGAAGAGAGCGCCGCAGGACGGAAGGGGCAAGGCGCAAAGTCAAAGACTCAAGAAAGACTCAAGAGGGAAGGGCCGTCACAGGCCGGCCGTTCCGCCTCGGGCGATCCCCCGCGTCGCCCGAGGCGGACGGCGACTGCGGCCGGAGCCGCCAGGGGCCCGGCCGGATGTGTTGAGTATAGTTGGCTGGCAGCCAGTCAACGAGGAGTTTTCAGAATGTCCCCGCGCAGCGCCTCGGTCAACGAAGAGTTGCGGCGGCGTTCGAAGGAACGGCTCCTGCAGGCCGCGGTGGAGCTGGTCGGCGAGCGCGGCTACGAGGCGACGACGCTCGGCGACATCGCCGACCGGGCGGGCTCCGCGCGCGGGCTGGTGTCGTACTACTTCCCCGGCAAGCGCCAGCTCGTCCAGTCCGCCGTGCACCGGCTGATGCACCGCACGCTGGAGGAGGCGCTGGAGCGCGAACCGCCCACCGGGGACGGGCGGGAGCGGATGGCGCGGGCCATCGACGCGATCCTGGGCCTGGCCCGCGACCGGCCGGTGCTGATGCGCCAGCACATGGCCGGCCTGCTGCAGGCCGAGGGTTTCGTGCCGTGCCCGGAGCAGCGGCGCCTGGCCGAACTGCTGCGGGACACCGTCGCCCGGCACGGCTCCCGGGACGTCGACAGCGACTACCCGATGCTGCGCGCGCTGCTGATGGGGGCGGTGTACGCCGCGCTGGTGCCGGGCGCGCCGATGCCGGTACCGGTGCTGCGGGCCGAGTTGTTCAAGCGTTACCGGCTCGACTGGGAGATGGGTGTCCCGCCGGACGCTCAAGTGCCCGGCGGGACGTGTGAGGCGGATCTGTCGCGGTTCTTCGCGACCGGCTCGGCACCGGCGTGCCGGCCGCCCGGTCAGCCGAAGTAGTCCGGCTGCGTCTGGACGTTCAGTTCGCGCAGATGGATCCGCTTGGCCGGGTCGGTGCGCCGGTCGTCGAGCTTCAGGACGTCGAAGCCCTTGGCCATGTCGTTCGAGTAGATGTACCCGTTGTAGTAGTACGCCGACCAGGAACCGCCGCCGACCAGGTTGTCGGTGGACAGCGGGCCGCGCTCGAAGTAGGCGATCTCCTTCGGGCGGGTGGAGTCGGTGAAGTCCCAGACGGAGACGCCGCCCTGGTACCAGGCCTGGACCATGAGGTCCTTGCCCTTGACCGGGATCAGCGAGCCGTTGTGGGCCACGCAGTTCTCGGTGTCCGCCTGGTGCCGCGGGATCTTGAAGTAGCTGCGGAAGACGAGCTTGCGCTTGTCGCCCTTGCCGACGATGTCGTAGATGCCGTCCGCGCCGCGGTTCGGGCCGATCTCCGCGTTGCAGGTGGCCGCGCCGCCGCCGCCCAGCTCGTCGGTGAACACGACCTTGTCCGCGTGCTGGTTGAAGGTCGCCGAGTGCCAGAACGAGAAGTTCACGTTGTCCTGGACCCGGTCGATCACCTTCGGGCGCTCGGGGTCCTTGATGGAGAACAGGATGCCGTCGCCCATGCAGGCGCCCGCGGCCAGGTCCTTCGAGGGCAGCACCGTGAGGTCGTGGCAGCCGGTGGTCTTGGAGACGCCGGGGTTGGTGGGCGCGCCCGGGTTGCCGCCGCCGTCCGGCCCCTCACCCGGGAAGAGCACGGGGAAGCTGACGACCGCCGCCTTCTCGGGGGCGCTGCGCGGCACCTTGATGACCGAGATGCCGTCGTGCGGCGGCAGGCAGTCGGGGTACGACGCGTTCGGCGCGTACGAGGAGACGTAGATGTAGACGTCGCGGCGCTCGGGCACCAGCGTGTGGGTGTGCGAGCCGCAGGCGGTCTCGACGGCGGCGACGTACTTCGGGTTCCGCTTGTCGCTGATGTCGAAGACCTTCATGCCCTCCCAGGAGGACTTCTCGGTCGCGGGCTGCGTGGTGCTGTTGCAACTGCTGTCGCTGCGCGAGGAGTCGGTCGACAGGAACAGCAGGTCGCCGGAGACGGAGACGTCGTTCTGCGAGCCCGGGCACAGGACCTGGGCGACCGTCTTCGGGGACTTGGGGTTGCTGATGTCGAAGATGCGGAAGCCGTCGTAGTTGCCGGCGAAGGCGTACTTCCCCTGGAAGGCGAGGTCCGAGTTGGTGCCCCGCAGGGCGTCCTTGGGGATGTTCGCCAGATGTTCGATGTTGGCCGAGTGGACGATCTCGTCCCGGCCGGGTATCTCGCCGTTCGCGATGGCCTCACGGGCCTCGGCCCGGGCGCTCTTCGACACCTCCTTGGGCTTGGCCGGGGCGTCCCCGGGGTCGGGGGTCGCGGCGGCCGGGCCGGCCGTGAGCAGCGCGGACAGAAGTCCGGCGGCGACGGCCGCAACACCCAGGCGTCTGCGCCGGGTTCGGGGGTCGTGCAACAGGATCACTGCTTTCTCCCTACGTCCGTTCGTATGGGAACGGTTCACGCACTCCGGCAGTATCGTCTCGCCATGCACATACCAACAGGGGGTAGCGTGCACGTAATGCAGTTTTTTGATCAGTGACACACGGAAGCGTGCTAGGACGGTCATGCACACACGAGGGCACTCACGAGGTGCCGTCCGTCCTGCTCCCACCCGCCTGTCACAGGAGGTCGTCGTGCTCTTCCGCCCCGCGTCGCGCACCTCGCTCGTCACGGCCTCGCTGGCCGCCCTGGCCGTGCTCGGGCTCGGAGCCTGCGATTCCGGCCCGGAGGCGAAGTCCGCCACCGCGGACGGGCCTTCGGTGATCGCGCCGGGCATGCCGGGCGAGGCCAACCAAACCCTGTCCGCCGAGGACGCCGAACGGCACCGCGCCGACGACGACTCGCCCAACTCGGCGGACGTCGCCTACGCGCAGATGATGGTCCGGCACCATTCCCAGGCCCTGGAGATGACGGAACTCGCCCCCCAGCGCGCCGGTTCCGCGCAGCTCAAGCGGCTCGCGGAGCGGATCGCCGCCGCCCAGGGACCGGAGATCACGGCCATGCGGGGCTGGCTGAAGAAGCACGGCGAGAAGGAGACGGGCGGAGCGCACGGCCACGACCACGCCACGATGCCCGGGATGGCGACCGAGGCCCAGCTGAAGAAACTCCGGGAGGCTCGGGGCGAGGCGTTCGACCAGCTCTTCCTCACGCTGATGATCACCCATCACGAGGGCGCGATCACCATGGCGACGGACGTGAAGGCGCAGGGCAACAACGTGCAGATCGAGGAGATGGCCGACGACGTGGTCGCCCAGCAGACGAGCGAGATCACACGGATGCGCACGATGCTCTGACCTCGCGGGACGGACCGGTGCGCGAACCGGTACGCGGGCCGGTGCGTGGACCGGCACACGGACCGGTAGGACCGGACACGCGGACCGGGGCGCCGCTCAGCGCCGCGCCCGGCGCGGGGTCAGGAAGCCCTCGTCACGGGCCTGGCCGATCAGGCGGAGCGACGCGCGGCGGCTGTGACCGGTCGCGCGCATCACCGCGAGGACGGGGTCGGCGCCCCGCTCCTGCGCGGCGCGGTACTCCCGGGCGACGAGCCGCCGCCCCTCCCTGCCCCGCGGCCACTCCGGGCGGGCGCGCCGGGCGGCGGGCGCGCCGGGCGCCGGGGACGGCACGCACGCCTCGGCCAGCGGCCCCTCCAGCCACTCGGCGAGCACCGCCAGGTCGTCCAGGGACAGCCCCGGCCGGCCCCGGACGTCCTCCAGGCAGACGCCGCCCTCGGACACCGCGGCCAGCGCCTCGACCCGGGCGCCGTCGGCGAAGGCGAGCCGGACCTCGAACCAGGTCACCGCGCCGGAGCCCTGCCGTACCGTCCAGGCCCGCCGCACGGACACCGTGCCGTCCGCCGGGGAGCGGCCGGAGAGGTGGAGGGCGTCATGATGAAGACAGGATGCTTCAAACACACACGCAACGTAACCGCATCATCACATCCGTACGGACGGACACGCGCCTCCCGCCGCGCACAACACCCTGACAGCTCAGGCCGGCGGTGCGATGCTGGAAACCACCAGCGATCTCCCGAGGAGCCGGGAGCCGGAAGCCGGGACGCACGCTCCGCGATGCATGGTCCACGGTCCCCCGGAGGTCCCCGGGTAAGGAGGCCGCCGTGCTGCGTGTCGCCGTCGTGGGCTCGGGCCCGAGCGGGTGCTACGTCGCCCAGAGCCTCGTCCAGCAGGAGCGTGAGGCGTACGTCGACGTCCTGGACCGCCTGCCGTGCCCGTACGGGCTGGTGCGGTACGGCGTGGCCCCGGACCACGAGAAGATCAAGTCGCTGCAGAACACGCTGCGCGCGGTGCTGGAGCACGACCGGGTGCGCTTCCTCGGCGGCGTGGAGGTGGGGTCCCGGGGCGTGCCGGCCGCCCGGTTGCGGGAGCTGTACCACGCGGTGGTGTACTGCGTCGGTGCCGCGACCGACCGGCGCCTCGGGATTCCCGGGGAGGACCTGCCGGGCAGCTGGTCGGCGACCGAGTTCGTCTCCTGGTACAGCGCCCATCCGGACGCCCCCGAGCTCTCGGCTCCGCCGGGGCGGGGAGGCGTCCCCGCCGGCGACGGCTTCCTGCGCCACGTGCGGTCGGCGGTCGTCATCGGCGTCGGCAACGTCGCCGTGGACGTCACCCGGATGCTGGCCCGCGGCCCGGCCGAGCTGAGCGGCACCGACATGCCGCAGGCGGCGCTCACCGCGCTGTCCGCCGGCCGGGTGGCCGACATCCGCATGGTGGGCCGGCGCGGCCCCTCGCAGGCCCGCTTCACCACCAAGGAACTGCGCGAACTGGGCGCCCTGCCGGACACCGACGTCGTCGTGGACCCGGCGGAACTGGCGCTGGACCCGGCGTACGCCGACCCCACGGGGCTGCCCGGCACGCAGCGCCGCAACGTGGAGGTCCTGCGCGCCTGGGCCGAGGCGCCCGCGTCCGGCGGCGCCCGCCGGATCGGGCTGCGCTTCTTCCTGCGTCCCGTCGCCCTGCTCGCCGGCGCGGCGGGCCGCGTGGGCGCCGTACGCTTCGAGCGGACGGCGCCGGACGGGCACGGCGGCGTGACGGGCACCGGCCGGTACGAGGACGTCGAGGCGCAGCTGGTGCTGCGGTCGGTGGGCTATCGCGGGGTGCCCCTAGAGGGGCTGCCGTTCGACGCGGCGCACGGCACGGTGCCGCACCTGGCGGGGCGGGTCCTGCGGGCGGGCGCCGTCGCGCCCGGCGAGTACGTGGCCGGCTGGATCAAGCGGGGCCCGACGGGCGTCATCGGCACCAACCGCCCGTGCGCGAAGGAGACGGTGACGTCGCTGCTCGCGGACGTCCCCGTGCTCGTGTCCGGCAGGGACGTGCCCGCGGATCCGCTGCCGCTGCTGCGGGCGGCGGGGATCGAGCCGGTCGGGTGGGCCGGGTGGCGGGCCATCGAGCGGGCCGAGGCGGAGCTCGGCGCCTCGCTGGGGCGGAGCGTGGTCAAGCTGCCGGACTGGGAGTCGCTGCTGGCGGCGGCACGAACGGCGGCACCGTAGGCGCGAAGCCGCCCCGCCGGGCCGACACACAGCGGCAACACCACGGAAATCAACAAACCGTTCAACGGGCCTACGGTCTCCGGCTGTTCGAATGTTTTTCCCGCCCGCAGCCCAGGAGCGCCCATGGCCCCGACCGCGCCCGCGCACGCCCCGCGCCCCACACCTCCCGCGCATCCCGTCGACGAGGTCCCTCCCGTACGGCAGCTGGCCGCCTTCGGCCTCCAGCACGTGCTGGCGATGTACGCGGGCGCGGTGGCCGTCCCGCTGATCGTGGGCGGGGCGATGAAGCTGCCGCCCGCCGACCTGGCGTACCTGATCACCGCGGACCTGCTGGTGTGCGGCATCGCCACGCTCGTCCAGTGCGTCGGTTTCTGGCGCTTCGGCGTGCGGCTGCCGATCATGCAGGGCTGTACGTTCGCGGCCGTGTCGCCGATGGTGCTCATCGGGACGACGGGCGGCGGACTGCCCGCGATCTACGGGGCGGTGATCGTCGCCGGACTCGCGATCATGCTGCTGGCGCCGGTCTTCGGCAGGCTGCTGCGCTTCTTCCCGCCGCTGGTCACGGGCACGGTCATCCTGATCATCGGTGTCTCGCTGCTGCCGGTGGCGGGCAACTGGGCCGCGGGCGGCTCGGGGGCCGAGGACTTCGGGGAGCCGGAGAACCTGGCGCTCGCCGCGTTCGTACTGGCGGTGGTGGTGGCCGTGCAGCGGTTCGCGCCGGCGTTCCTGAGCCGGATCGCGGTGCTCGTCGGCATCGCCGCCGGGCTGGCGGTCGCGGTGCCGTCCGGTTTCACGGACTTCGGCGCCGTCGCGGACGCCGGCTGGGTGGGGATCAGCACCCCGTTCCACTTCGGCGCGCCCGTCTTCGAGGCGCCGGCGGTGGTGTCGATGCTGGTGGTGGCACTGGTGTGCATGACCGAGACGACGGGCGACTTCATCGCGGTCGGCGAGATGACGGACCGGAAGGTGCGGCCGCGGTCCCTGGCGGACGGGCTGCGCGCCGACGGTCTGTCGACCGTCCTCGGCGGTGTCTTCAACACGTTCCCGTACACGGCGTACGCGCAGAACGTGGGGCTGGTCGGCATGACCCGGGTGCGCAGCCGCTGGGTGGTCGCCGCGGCGGGCGGGATGCTGGTGCTGCTGGGGCTGCTGCCCAAGCTGGGCGCGGTGGTGGCGGCGATCCCCGCGCCGGTGCTGGGCGGCGCGGGCCTGGTGATGTTCGGGACGGTGGCCGCGAGCGGGCTGCGCACGCTCGCGCGGGCCGGCGTCACGGACGGCCACAACCCGACCGTGGTGGCCGTCTCGGTGGCGGTGGGGCTGCTGCCGGTGGGCGTGCCGGCGGTCTACGACCGGTTCCCGGACTGGTTCCAGACGGTGATGCACAGCGGCATCAGCGCCGGCTGCCTGACCGCGATCGCGCTGAACCTGCTCTTCAACCACCTGCCGGCGCGGGCCCGTTCAGCCGGTGCCGAGCCGGTCGGCCTGACGGGCGGCAGCGGCCAGGAGGGCGTCGAGCAGACCGGGGAAAAGATCGTCTAGGTCGTCCCTGCGCAGACCGTTCATCTTGGCCGTACCCCGGTACGTCTGCCGGATCACCCCGCTCTCGCGCAGCACCCGGAAATGGTGGGTGGTGGTGGACTTGGTGACCGGCAGGTCGAACCGCGAGCAGGAGAGCTCGTCGCCGTCGGCGGCGAGCTCGCGCACGATACGCAGCCGCATGGGGTCGGCGAGCGCGTGCAGCACGCCCTCCAGCCGGATCTCCTCACGGGCCGGGTGCGGCAGGTCGCGGCTGCTGGGGGCGGGGGCGGCGGTCACGGCGGCTCCAGTTCGTCCGGGAGGGGTCTCCCACCGTCCAGGAGGGGTTCCCGAGGGCCCTCATTGTACGAGAGGCATCGTAGTTTGACATCCACCGTACTACGAGAGCTATCGTACGAAGCGTTCATCGGTACCGCGACGAATGGAGCAATCCGCCGTGAGCGCCCTCTTCCAGCCCCTGACCCTGCGCGACGTGACCATCCCGAACCGGGTGTGGATGCCGCCGATGTGCCAGTACTCGGCCGAGCCGCAGGGCCCGGCGGCCGGCGTCCCCGGCGACTGGCACTTCGCGCACTACGCGGCCCGCGCGGCCGGCGGCACCGGCCTGATCATCGTCGAGGCCACCGGCATCTCGCCCGAGGGCCGCATCTCCCCCTACGACCTGGGCCTGTGGAACGACACCCAGGTCGAGGCGTTCCGCCGGATCACGGACTTCCTCCGGACGCAGAACACCGTTCCCGCCATCCAGCTGGCCCACGCGGGACGCAAGGCATCGACCGACCAGCCCTGGAAGGGCGGCGCCCCGCTCGGCCCGGACGCGCTCGGCTGGCAGCCGGTGGCGCCCAGCGCGCTCGCCTTCGACGAGGCGCACCCCGTGCCGGACGAGCTGCCGGTCGCGCGGATCCAGGAGATCGTGGAGCAGTTCGCCGACGCGGCCCGCCGCGCCCTCGCCGCCGGTTTCGAGATCGTCGAGCTCCACGGCGCCCACGGCTACCTGATCAACGAGTTCCTCTCGCCGCACTCCAACCACCGCACCGACGCCTACGGCGGCTCGTACGAGAACCGCACCCGCTTCGCCCTCGAGGTCGTCGACGCCGTGCGGGCGGTGTGGCCCGAGGACAAGCCGCTGTTCTTCCGCATCTCGGCGACCGACTGGCTCCAGGAGGGCGGCTGGACGCCGGACGACACCGTCCGCTTCGCCCGCGACCTGCAGGACCACGGCGTCGACCTGCTCGACGTCTCCACCGGCGGCAACGCCTCCGGCGTCCGCATCCCGACCGGCCCCGGCTACCAGGTGCCGTTCGCCGCGCGCGTGAAGTCCGAGACCACGCTGCCGGTCGCCGCCGTCGGCCTCATCACCGAGACCGAGCAGGCCGAGAAGATCCTCGCCAACGGCGAGGCCGACGCGGTGCTGCTGGGCCGCGAACTGCTGCGCAACCCCTCCTGGGCGCGCCACGCGGCCCGCGAACTGGGCGGCGAGGTGCACGTGCCGGACCAGTACCACCGCTCCGTGTGACCCACTGACGCCGATGGCCCCGGGGAGTTTCCCCGGGGCCATCGGCGTACGGGCCCCGAAAGCCCGCCGGCGCGGGGCGGCGCGGGAGACCGCCACGTGCCGCCGGGCCGGAGCGGCGCCCCGTGCCGGCCAGGACGGCCGGATACGCACTGCGCGAAGCGTTGACTAGAAAGCGCTTCCCCCCTACGGTCCGTTCAGCGACATGACTCGTCCCTCGCACCACTCCCCACACGGGACATCATGTTGCCCGTTGTTCAGATACATGACCCGGGACATGGTCTGAACAACTGGAAGGGCCGCTCCGCGAGCTCGACGAGCCCCACCCGCTCGCCGAGTTCGCCAAGCTCGACGCCGGCACCGGCGCCGGGTGCTCCGGCATCCGGCCGGGTCCGGCGACCCCCACAACCCCACACCACAGAAGGAACGGGACATGACTTCTGCAGCACGTCCACGGGCGCGTGCGCTGACCGGCGCGCTGGCCACCCTCGGCCTCTCGGTTGGCATGCTCATGACCACCGGGGCCTCTTCGGCACAGGCCGCCACCTGGCCGACCCCCAACGGCAGCCAGGGGGTCTCCTCCACCATCTCGGTCTCCGGCACCAAGGACTACGGGATGAAGCGCCTCTACGGCACCGGGGACCTCGGTTCCGGCGGCCAGGACGAGGACCAGGGCCCGCTCCTGGAACTGGAGCCCGGTGCCGTCCTGAAGAACGTCATCCTCGGCGCCCCCGCCGCCGACGGCATCCACTGCAAGGGCAGCTGCACGCTGCAGAACGTCTGGTGGGAGGATGTCGGCGAGGACGCGGCGACGTTCCGCGGCTCCTCCTCGTCGAACGTCTACAACGTCGTCGGCGGCGGCGCCAAGGAAGCCAGCGACAAGGTGTTCCAGTTCAACGGCGCCGGGACGCTGAACGTCTCGAACTTCGCCGTGAAGAACTTCGGCACCTTCATCCGCTCCTGCGGCAACTGCTCCTCGCAGTACAAGCGGACGATCAACCTCGACACCGTCGAGGCGACCTGGAAGGGCAGCCGGCTCGTCGGCATCAACACCAACTACGGCGACAGCGCGACCCTGCGCAACATCACCATCGTCGGCGACAGCGACCGGAAGATCGTCCCCTGCCAGAAGTACATCGGCAACGACGACGGCGACGAGCCGACCACCAACGGCTCCGGCCCCGACGGCACGTACTGCAAGTACACGGCGTCCGACATCACGTACAAGTGAGCCCGGCGCGGTGAGCGCGGCCGTACGGGGCGCCCCGCGCGGCACCTCGTACGGCCGTCGTGTGCCGCCGGGCGGAGTCCGCGTCCACGCGGGCTCCGCCCCTCCGTGCCACACCGTCCCGACCTGCGCGGACGCCGTTCCCGGAAGAGACTGTCAGTGCCGGGGTGCAGACTGGCCGGTGTCCGGGACGAAGGCGTCGACGGGGACGCCGCGGAGGTGATCGGCATGACCGAGGTACTGCTCGCCGTGGGCACGCGCAAGGGCCTGTTCATCGGGCGCAGGCGGGGCGCAGGCTGGGAGTTCGACGCGAGCCCCTATTTCAACGCGCAGGCTGTGTACTCGGTCGCCATCGACACCCGCGGCGCCGTCCCGCGGCTGCTGGCCGGCGGCGACAGCGCGCACTGGGGACCGTCGGTGTTCCACTCCGACGACCTGGGCCGCACCTGGACCGAACCGGCCCGGCCCGCCGTCAGGTTCCCCCAGGACACCGGGGCCTCGCTGGAGCGGGTGTGGCAGCTGCACCCGTCCGCCGCGGAGCCCGACGTGGTGTACGCGGGCACGGAACCGGCCGCGCTGTACCGCTCGGAGGACCGCGGGGAGAGCTTCGCGCTCGTCCGCCCGCTGTGGGAGCACCCCACGCGCGGGCGGTGGATGCCGGGCGGCGGCGGTGAGGGCCTGCACACCGTGCTCACCGACCGGCGCGACCCGCGGGCGGTGACGGTCGCCGTCTCGGCCGCGGGCGTGTTCCGCACGGACGACGGCGGCGCGAGCTGGGCGCCGTCCAACTCCGGGGTCTCCGCGGTGTTCCTGCCGGACCCGAACCCGGAGTTCGGCCAGTGCGTGCACAAGATCGCCCGGGACGCGGTGACCCCGGACCGGCTGTACCTGCAGAACCACTGGGGCGTGTACCGCAGCGACGACGCGGGCGCGCACTGGACGGACATCGGCGAGGGCCTGCCCTCCACGTTCGGCTTCGCCGTGGCCGCCCATCCGCACCGCGGCGACACGGCGTACGTCTTCCCGGTCAACGCCGACGCGGACCGGGTGCCGGCCGGCCGGCGGTGCCGCGTCTTCCGCACGGCGGACGCGGGCGGGAGCTGGGAGCCGCTCGCGGCGGGGCTGCCGCGGGAGGACCACTACGGCCCGGTGCTGCGCGACGCGCTGTGCACCGACGACGCGGACCCGGCCGGCGTGTACTTCGGCAACCGCAACGGCGAGCTGTACGCGTCGGCCGACGACGGCGACACCTGGCGGCAGCTGGCCGCGCACCTGCCGGACGTGCTGTGCGTACGGGCCGCGGTCGTCGGGCCGTAGCGGGGAGACCCGGCTGCGCGGGGGTGCCGAGGGTCAGTCCGCTTGTTCGCCGAGCAGCGCCAGGGTCTCCCGCAGCCGCTTGCACGCCCAGTCGTACTGCTCGGTGTCGGTGTGCGCCCGGAAGTCCGTCTCGATGACCTGGATCAGGGCGAGGTGGAGGTTGTACAGCCGCCGCCGGATCCGCTCGGCGGTGGTGAACGGCCGGTGGCCGTAGCCGCGGATGAAAGCCGTGGCGTCCCCGAAGGCGCTCGACTCGCTCCCGGCGAAGCCGAACTCCATCAGCGGATCGCCGTAGAACGCCCGCTCGTGGTCGAGGACCGCCACGATCCGGCCGTCGCGCACCATGCAGTTGCCGGGCCACAGGTCCCACTCGACGAACCGGGGCTCGGTCACCTCGTCCAGCGCGTCGGCGTGGGCGGCCACGACTTCGCGGATCACGTCGTAGCCGCGGGGGACGACGACGCCGCGCCGCTCGCCGTCTTTCAGCAGTTCCTCGACCATCCGCAGGAAGGCCGCGCGCCACGTGCTGTCGCCCGGCCCGGCCAGCGGGCCGAAGGCGGGGCCGGGGATGGTGTTGAGTTCGCGGGTGACCGCGCCGAGCGCTTCGCCGTACGCGGTGATCTCCGCCTCGGTCAAGGTGCCCCTGATGGCGTTGAGGTTGTCCGCGTCCACGTACGTCATGAAGAAGTAGTCGGCGTCGCACACCTCATGGGTCCGATCGGCGAAGTCGACCTCCGGCACGGGAACCTTCGTGTGCTCCCGGATCAGCCGCAGCGCCTCCAGTTCGGTGGCCATGGCTCCACGCTCGTAGGTCATGACCTCGACATCCGGCGGCGGCGCGATCTTGAGGACGACGTGCGTGCCGGAGCGCAGCCGGATCCGGTAGGCCACGTTGAACCAGCCGTCGGTCAGTTCACCGACCCAGTCCTCGCCCGCGTCGCACACCTCGTCCGGGCCGTAGGCGCGGGCGACCATGGTGCGAAGCGCCTCGACGGACTGCCGGTTCTTCGTGATGCTCTCCATCAATCCTCCGCCCCGAGCTTGGCCGGACGGTAGCACCAGGAGGGAGTTGTGCACTCGGGTCCGCCGGGGCGCCTTGCCACTGCTGGTCCGCCGGCCTCGCCGATTGCTAACGTGCCGATCGACCGGTCGCACACTATGTGCGGTTTGTCCGAGCCTTGGCGTCAGACGACCGACGGGGGGAACCGTGGACTTCAGCCTGTTCTATTTCGCCGACGACGGGGAAGCCGAGGGCGATCGCTACCGCCTGCTGATGGAGGGCGCCCGCTTCGCAGACGAGCACGGGCTCACCGCCGTCTGGACGCCCGAGCGGCACTTCCACCGCTTCGGCGGCCTGTTCCCGAACCCGTCGGTGACGGCCGCGGCGGTGGCGGCCGTCACCTCCCGGGTGCAGGTGCGGGCGGGCAGTGTGGTGCTGCCGCTGCACCACCCGGTGCGGGTGGCCGAGGAGTGGGCCGTGGTGGACAACCTCTCGCACGGCCGGGCCGGCGTGGCGCTCGCCTCCGGCTGGAACCCCCGGGACTTCCTCTTCGGTCCGGACGCGTACGCCGACC
Organism: Streptomyces sp. NPDC006134; assembly: GCF_040628835.1. Taxonomy (NCBI): domain Bacteria; kingdom Bacillati; phylum Actinomycetota; class Actinomycetes; order Kitasatosporales; family Streptomycetaceae; genus Streptomyces; species Streptomyces sp. NPDC006134. Next base: position 52,135 of record NZ_JBEXTV010000012.1, read on the forward strand.
GCCGGGAGCGCACCGTGGCCGCCGTCGAGACCCTTCGCCGGCTCTGGCGGGGCGAGCCCTTCGACGCCGAACCGGAGTGCCGGATCTACCCGCCGCCCGTGCAGGCGGAGATTCCGCTGTGGCTCACCAGCAGCGGCAACCCGGGTACGTTCGAGACCGCCGGGCGCGTCGGCGCCGGTGTGCTGACGAACCTGCTCACGCAGAGCATGGAGACGCTGGCGGAGAACGTCGCGGCCTATCGGCGCGCCTACGCGGGTTCGGGGCGCGACGGCCGCGGACACGTCGTCCTGATGCTGCACACCTGCCTCGGCGAGGACCGCGAGTCGGTGGAGCGCCTCGTGCGTGAGCCGCTGCGGCGCTATCTGATGTCCGCGCTGGACCTGAACCTGCGCTCGGCCGGGCCGTCCGCGGGCGAGGGGACCGCCGCGGGGCGGCCGTCCGCACAGGAGCGGGCCCGGGCGTGGGCCAGGACCACCTTCGCTCCGGCGGCCGTCGACGCCGCCTACCGGCGCTATCTCACCTCGGACGGCCTGTTCGGCGCGGTTTCGGACGTGCTTCCCGTCGTGGAGCGCGTGCGGGAGGCGGGCGTCGACGAGATCGCGTGCCTCATCGACTTCGGTGTGCCGGCCGACGCGGCGCTGAGTGGACTGGCGCGACTCGACGAGCTGTGTGCCGTGGCGGGCGGAAGCACGGCTCAGCGGTCCGTGGAGGGGAGCAGACGGTAGTCGTCCTCGAGGCGTTCGATGTCCTCTTCGTCGAAGAAGCCGAGGGACAGTTCGAGGAACCTGCGCGGTACATCGCCCGGGTTGTGGACGCGGTGGGCGAGGCCGCGCGGAATCCAGATGCGTTCGCCGGTGACCGCCGTCCACGCCCGATCGTCGAGCCGCACCTCCAGCGGGCCGTCCAGGACGGTCCACCACTCGTCGCGTTGCGCGTGCCGGTGCAGTCTCACCCGCTGCCCCGGATCGATGGTGATGAACTTGACGGTCGACGCGGTGTTCAGCGTCAGCCGCTCCTGGAGGCCGTAGGGGCGCGGGTAGTAGTGGATCTCCGGCCCGGCGGCTTCGTTGCGCATGCGCTCAGCTCCCAGCTCGTGCGCGACCGGTCGGCCGGTCGCGCTCAGGTCAGGCTTCCCCTGCCTCGGTGACGAGGAGGTCCTCCAGCTCGGCGAGTGCCGAGACGGCGTCGGCCGGCGGAATCCGCGTATCGTCGCAGACCACTTGCAGGATCAGCTCGTCGCCGTCGCTGCCGAGATCGGCGAAGAGGGTGGCGTCGCCCAGGTCGCGCCGGCCTGCGGTGGTGAGGGACGACTCTTCGAGCAGGGCCCCGAGCTCCGGCAGCCTCCTCTCCAGGCCCGCCCACACACCGCGATCGCTCCGCACGTCGTTGAAGTAGTACGAGAAGTCGGCCGCGTTCCCCTTCTCCGTGAGCGCGGTGAGCGTGTCCCGCCACTTGAGGCAGTCGTATCGCGCGCGGCTGTACGTGGTGATCGTGCGGGCGTAGATGTTCTTCGCGTACGCGGCGAACCGGTCTTCGCGCCTCTCGTCCGGCAGGACGAGCAGCCCGTTCCCGATCGTCTGGCCGACGAAGTCCGCGAGCTGGGGATGCGACCGGTTGCTGCAGACGAGCAGGAGAGCGGAGAGGTCGCTGTCGACGTGCCGGCGGATGGTTCTCGTCAGCGCGGAGACGACGACGGCGCTCGCGCTCACCCCGTGCCGCAGGGCGAGCGCCTCGACGGCGACCGCGGCCGCCCGCGACCGCAGGAGCGTCACCGAGAAGGCACCGGGCGCCATCGACATCAGACCGCGGCCGGGCGGCAGCTTGGAGGACGAGGCCAGCCAGCCGTTGATCACGGCGTCGCTTCTGCGGATCTGGTCGGCGGACCGCTCGTATCCGACCAGATCCGCGGTCTGCATCCTGGGGAGGCGGATTGCACGCCCCATGACCGCGTCGCGGATCAGGCGGTCCAGCGGACGGCAGGCGCCGCCGTCGAACGCGAGATGCGACATCGCTACGTCGATCTGCGTGACGAACCCGTCGACGTGCTGCAGTCCCAGGCGGATCTGGGGCTCGTCCATGCCGAACGCCCCGCTCGCCAGCTCCGCGCAGGCCGGGTCCTTCCGCGTGTTGTACCCGTGGCACACGGGAACCGCGTCGGCCGGAGCCTCGGTCACGCGGACCTCGATACGGGCCTCGCTCTGGAAGGTCTGCCGTACGCGCTCCGTATCGAACGTCACGCGGAAGATGTCGAGGGAAGACAGCAGTCCCCGGAGCCGGTCGAGCGCCTCGGACACGCCGATGCCGTCTGCCGGCGGGGAAACGGGCCAGGAGATGTTGAGGCGGTCCGACGACGGGCCGAGGGCGGTCATGCTGTCCCACATGTTCCCCTGTCCCCAGGTGAGGGGCATCGTGCCCTGCTCGGTCCCCCGGATGGAGAGGCTGTGCTCTTCACTGTCGCCGACGGCCATCGAAGCCCTCTCGCCAGGTATCGATTCCCATGGTGCGTATGGATTCTGTGGGATCTCGGCGCGCAATCGTCGCCGCGCCCCGAACCATCAGCGGCGTCGCCGGCCGAATCCCCGGGCGATGATGCGGTCCGGATAGGACGCGGCCGCGTCGCGGGCCGCGCGAAGGCGCTCGTGCATGGCCGTGAGCAGCGCCGGATCGGGCTTGTCCAGCCAGTCCGACAGGCGCATCCCGAATCCGAGCGCGCACCAGACCGCTTCGTTGGCCAGCTCCCAGCCGCCCAGCGCCTCCGTGAACAGAACGGGCGTCGCGGCGTTGAGCGAGTCGATGAGCGTGCCCGCGCCCGGCTTGCCGACCACCGCGCGGCTGCGCCGGGTCAGCTCGAACGAGTCGGCCCAGTGCTCGCGGGAGTCGAACGAGGGGGCGTCCGTGCCCGTACCCGCGATCAGCCGCGGAAAGGCCGTTCCCCGGCCGGGCTCCCAGCCGGGGTCCTGGTGGTACGCGCTCAGCCCGGCCGGCGGATCGCCCCAGGGCTCCGGCAGGATCAGGCTCACCGGCTCCCCCTCCTCGACGAGCCGCGCGGCGGCGGCCGCGTGGGTCCCCATGCCCCAGCCGCCGCCGTGGGCGAGGAAGCCGATCGACCGCGCTTCCCAGGGAAGCAGCGCCCCGTCCTTCGTCACCGGGATCGTCTCGTTCAACGCGTTCGTCCGTGCGTCGAGCAGCCATGTGTGCGTGCTGCCGGTGAGACGTGCCGCGTGGCGATGAGACGGGGAGGGCACCGCGTCGACATGGCACACGTCGACGAGGACGCCCGGACGCCGGTCGGCGTATGCCGCGACGATCTCCGTCCAGAATCCGGAGAAGACGGTGATCGAGCCCACTTCGGCCTCGTCCCACTCGTCGAAGAGCGCCGTGAGCGTCTGCGGCGCGATCAGCTCCACGTGGTCGGTGGCCAGCGCGTGGGCGGCCTTCGCCAGCCGGTAGTCGCGGCTGTACCGGCCCTTCGCGATCCGGATGCGCTGCCTGACCTCGTCGGGGAAGTACTCCTCCAGCACGTACACCCTGCTCGGCAGTCCTCGGGCCGTCAGGGCCCGGTCGAGCAGCAGCCCGGGTATGTGCGTTCCCAGTGCGACTCCGGACGTCAGTGCGATGTTCATGGCCCTCGTTGATCCGCCTCGTCAGACCGGGTGGGTTTCCAGCGAGTAGTAGCGCGTGCAGGTGGGGCAGATGGGCCACAGCGAGGAGCGCAGATGCCTGCGGATCTTCGTGGCCTGCTCGCCCTGCCAGATGTCCAGCAGCGAGGACTCGTGGATGTTCCCGAGCGGGATGTCGTAGAACGTGTGGCAGGTCGTGACGTCGCCGCGCGCCGAGATCTCGGCGTAGCGCCACGGGACGGCGCAGCGCTCGTGGAAGTCCTTCATCGCGGTCCAGTCGGCGCGCAGATAGGCCCCGACGGTCTCGGCCTCGAGCGCCGCCGGCCGGGAGAAGAACTTCACGCCGGCCTGCTCGCACGCCTCCCGCGCGTCGGTCATCTGCCGGACGAGATCCTCGACGTCGATCGACTCGAAGAACCGGGGGCTGCGGATGTAGGGGGCCGAGTGCCGCACCGCCGGGATACCGAAGCTGTCACGGGCCACGCGGCCGTAGTGCCGGTGCATCTCGGCCGTCGCGAAGCTCTGCAGCTCAAGGCTCACGGCGCCGAGCTTGCTCAGGTCGACCTCCTTGAAGAACTCCGAGATGTGCGCGGCGTTGTCCGGCGTGACCAGGTAGGTGATGCCGATCTCGGGGAACCGCACGCCGCGGCGGCGTTTGAGGCTGTCGACCGCGTCGATCCCGGCCATGGCCTTGTCGAAGACCCCGGCGCCGCGCTGCACGTCGTTGACCTCGCGCGGCCCGTCCACGGACACCCACACCCTGATGTGGCGGTCGGCCACCAGCCGGTCGGCATGGCTGCGCAGCGTCGTCCCGTTGGTGGGAAAGACGAGCTGGCTCCCGCCGGCGTGGATCGCGTCGATGACCTGCCAGACTCCCTTGTAGAGCAGCGGCTCCCCGCCGAACAGCTCGACGTACGGCCGGATCGGCCGGCACTCCTCGAGAGTGCGCAGCACCAGGTCGACGTCGAGCTCGGCGAGATCCGGCAGGACGTGGAAGGAGCCTCCCTCGCCCCACTCGTAGCACATGTGGCAGCGCAGGTTGCATCGTTCGAGCAGTTGCAGCACCAGCCAGGACGGGCCTGCTTTGGGGGAGCGGACAAGCGTGTTGGACATGGGCTCTTCTCTCCAAAGGGGGGTGGACGGCCGGCAGCCGTCATCACGCCGGTTCGCCGGCGGGCCGGGCGTGGCAGGGGTGACGCTGATCCTCCGAGTGGATTCCGCACGCGCACGCGATCCCGATGGCCTCACGCAGCACGCGCGCCGCGTCACCGGGTGGGTGGAACACACCGAGGACGAGACGGCCGCGCTCGCCCCGGGTGAGTGTGTTGGCCGCGATCGGTATGACCCCCGGCCGCTGTCGCCGGTACAGCAGGCCCGCGTCGTCCAGCCTGTCCACGAGCGACGGGAAGGGACGCGTCCTTGCGTCCAGCCGTACGTTGACGAACTCGAGCGTCGCGTGCAGGCCGAGCCGCGCGGCGTGGCGCGTCAAGGCCAGCGCGACGGTGCCCATGGATACGCGGGCGTTCACCTCCAGGCACGGCACGACCGTTCCGTCCGTCGCGATGAGCCCGTCGATGTCCACCGGGCCGAAATATCCGGCCGCGAAGAGTTCCTTGCACAGGATCCTGCCCGCCGTGTCGATGTGCTCGAATTCCTCCGGGTGAAAGGAATCCGGGTCCGCTGCGGACGAGCCCCGGTAGCGGAAGCCCTCGACGTCGTTCTCCAGCAGCCCGGTACTCCGTACGGAACCGTCGGGGGAGATGTGCCAGTGCGACGAGATGTCCCTGCGCTTCTCGAACAGGGGCTGGACGAGCAGTTCGAGCCGCTTGCCCCGGTCGAGCTGCCGGGCGAGGTACCGGGCCACGGAGCGGTACGCGGCCTTCGAGCGGATCGCCACGGTCCCCTGGCCGGACACGCCGTAGGGGTCCTTCAGCAGCGCGACGGAGCCGGCCTGCGCGACCCGGCGCTCCAGTTCGGCGAGCGAGGTGGCGGGCCACGCGGCGCCGTTCCATCCGTGCCCCAGGACGACGTCGTTGGACCATGTCTTCGAGTTGACCCGCGCCGCGCACTCGGCGGTGGGCGACAGGTGGACCAGATCCAGCGCGGAAGCGAGTTCCTCGTACTCCGGGCGCGTGGCGTACGGCCGCAGGGTCATTCCGGCGACCTGGGGACGGAGCCCGTCCGCCTGGGCCAGTGTCCGCGCGACGACGTCACCGGCCTCCCCGGTGTCACCGGCGCCTTCGACAAGGGGCACGGGGTCCACGGGGAAGCCCGCCGCCCGCATCGCCTCGACGAAGCCGGGGGGAGGCTCGAAGGCCGTGATCAACCGGTCCCCTTCCTCGCTCAGCGCGGAGAGGACCTCGTCCAGGGCCTGGGCGATGGCGGAGCCATGGGCGGTCCCGATGCGGGGCAGCCGGGCGAGGTCGGCGGGCCGCCAGGAATCCTCCACCCCCACCGGGCCGATGTGCAGGGAACTCTTCCGCGGTTCCATGGCTCGCATCCGCTTCCCTGATCCCTCAGCCCCTGGTGGACACGAAGCGGCAGAACGCGTCCACGGACTGGAGGCAGTCCATGTCCATGGTCTCGAAGTCCAGCTCGACCTGGAGCGTGTCCTCGACCGTGAGCAGGAACTCGATCATCTGCAGCGAGTCGAGGCCGAGATCGGAGATGATGTTCGTCTCCGGCTCGATGGAGACCTCGCGTCCCAGAACCTTGTGCAGGCACGTCGATACGGTGCTGAAGATCGGGTCCACGCCTAGACTCCATTCAGATACAGAAGTATGCACTTTGAACACACGGGCATGAGGCCCCTGCTCCGCAGAATTTCCCGCACACGCCGGAAACGCTCGCTGTGCCAGAGGTCGAGGACATCCGTCTCGTTCAGATTTCCCACCACGAACTCGGGAAAGAACTTGCAGGAGCTGACGTTTCCGTCGGCGTGGACCTCCATGCGGTTCGACACCGCCAGGCAGCGCCGCCGGCCCTGGGCCGGTTTCGAGGTGCCCCGGACGAAGTCGTCCACTTCGTCCAGTCCGACCTGCGGCTGATATCGGATCCGCGACTTCCAGCGCCGCCCGGACAGTTTGGCCATCGATTCCCGCAGCGTCGGGATGGCCTCCGGCTCGAGGCGGTAGGTGTACGAGTGCCACGTCGCGGGCTTTCCCGGCTCAGGCGGGTTGAGCCAGGAGAACTCCTCACGATAGAGGTCGTCCATCTCGGCTGCGACGTCCTCGTTGATGTACCAGGGGAACTGGAAGTAAACGCTGTCGACGCCCAGTTCCTCGGCCCATTCCATGAACTCGTACATCTGGCCGACGGTTTCGTTGCTGACCATGCAGGACAGCGAGATGGTGCCGTCGAAGCGACCGGAGCGCTGGAGGTCGATCATGTGCTGGATGTTGCGCATCGTCCGGTCGAAGCTGCGCGGCCCGCGCAGCGCCTCGTGGTGCTCCTTGAGGCCGTCGAGGCTGATCAGGAGGCTGAGGTTCCTCCCGATCCGCATCAGGTCATCCGCGTGGCGCTGCATGAGCAGGCCGTTCGTGCACATCGTCACGGGGCGCGGGTCGGCGGCCAGCAGTTCGGCGAACTCGCCGAACTTCGAGTACATGAGCGGCTCGCCGCCCCAGACGAACAGCTTCGACTTCCGCTCGGAGGTCGCCTCGAGAACCCGCCGCACGATGTCGATGCCGAGTTCGGTCTTCTGCTCGGCGGCACTGAATTCGTGGAAGAAGCCCTGTTCGCTCCACTGATAGCAGTGCAGGCAGCGGAGATTGCACTTGTAGGTGAGCTGAAGGCTTACCTCGTCCGGCACTTCCGACGCATATCGCGGGTCTTCGTCGAGCGCGTGAAGCGTCTTCGACCGAACCGCAACCGTTCTGCGCAGATCGAGGAACTCGCGGTTGTCGAGGTTGCGTGAAGTCTGGGGGCCGGCTGCTCCCGTGCCGATTTCTGCCATGCCGCGACCTACTCTTCCCTGCGCTTGAACGCCGCCGCACGCATTCCCCAGCGGGTGGCGTCGATGGACTGGGATGTGCTCTGCCTGGATGGGGACTTGGCCGAGAAGTTCGGGAGCTCCACTGTGACCGACGCTTCGCCGGGCGTCAATCAGTTCCAACCTGGCTGCGGCAGTCACGAGTTGGGCTCTTCACGCCCAGGTAATGGCGCCACCCGAACCTGCCGAATTCTTCCGGAGAACGGCGGAGTCCAGGACCGGGGGCCCGGCCGTCGAGGCGCCGTGCGGGTCCCTCGGCCGTGATCCGAGAGGCCGGGGACCGTTCCGGACGGCGCGCAGAACCCTCGCCGTGGGCGGCATCACCGAGTTCCCTGTCCACGGGGGGGAGGCAGCTTCGCGGGACGCACCCCCATCCGGCCGAAAGAAAAGAGGAGCCGGTGCGGCGCCGGACAGGGCGGCGCACGGGCGCGGCCACCGCGGACCAGCCGGGTGGGACCAGCCTGACCAGGGAAGAACCGCGTGGGTACGCACGGTGGTCGAACCGATCGGGCGCGTGGTTTCCTGCTGGGCGTGAAGAGCCCCTCGAAGCGCTCGAAAACACTGGAGACCGCGTCCGAGGATGCCGTGGGCCGTATGGCGACCCGCCCGGTGGGCAGGCTGCTGTGGGAGAACTGCGTGCAGACCATCGCGTCGGTCGGCATGTTCGGCTTCTACGCCCTGACGAACGCCTGGTTCGTCGGCCACGGGGTCGGCGATCAGGCGATGGCCGCGGTCAACCTCGTCGCCCCGCTGCTGCTTCTGCTCGGAGCCGTGTCCACCACCGTGGGCGCGGGCGGCGCGACGCTGGTCTCGCGCGCGCTGGGCGCCGGCGACGAGCGCGCGGCCGCCCGCGCTGCGGGCAACGCCTTCACGCTGTTCTGGGTCACCGCCGCCCTCACCACCGCGGCCGGGCTGGTCTTCATCGACCCGCTCCTCGACGTGCTCGGCGCGCACGGTCCACTGCGCGAGTACGCCCGGCAGTACGCGGTGATCCTGCTGTGCGGGTCGCTGTCCTACACCGGGTTCTCCAGCCTGGTGCGCGCGGAGGGCCGGGTCGGGTTCTCCACCCGCATGTGGATCGGCGCCATCGTGGTGCAGATCGTCCTCGACCCCCTGCTGATCTTCGGCTTCGACCTCGGGGTGAGCGGAGCCGCTCTGGGCACCGTCGGCGGGCAGACCGTATCCGCCGTGATGAGCTGGTGGTTCTTCTTCCTGCGACGCGAGCGGCCGTACCGCGTCCGCCTCGCCGACCTGCGCCCGCACACCGTGACCCTGCGCACGCTGGTGGGCATCGGGCTGCCTTCCTTCCTGGCCAACATCGGCCTCACCGTGCTCGCCGTGCTGGTCAACGCCACCCTCGCGGTGACCGGAGGAGCGATGGCGCTGACCGCGTACGTCGTCTGTTCCCGCCTGCAGACCTTCGCCGTGATGCCGCACACCGGCATGAGCCAGGGGCTGCAGCCCATCGTCGGCTACAACGCCGGGCGCGGCCTGGACGCCCGCGTGGCGCGCACTCGGGCGCTCGCGCTGCGGGCCTCGCTCGTCTACGGCGCGGTCACCGCGGCCCTGCTGACAGCGCTCGCCGAGCCGCTCGTCGGCATCTTCGTCAGCGATGGGGCAGCTGCCGAGGAGGCCAGGTTCGCGCTGTGCGTCCTCGCCGTCGGCGGGATCGTCACCGGTGTCGCCCCGCTGGTCGCCGCCTACTTCCAGGCCCTGGGGCGCCCACTGCCCGCCTACGTCCTGACCATCGGGTCCCTGATCCTGCTCAAGGCGCCGCTCGTCGTGGTGTTCGGCCTGGTCTGGGGCACGCACGGCGTATGGTTCGGTCTCGCCGCCGGTGAGCTCACCACCGCGGCGAGCGCGCTGGTGCTGTTGCGTCGCGCCGACCGGCGCACGCCGCCCCCGGCCCCGGTGCTCCCCGCTGCGTCCTGAGACGCCCGCCGGCGCGGCGGGGGAAGGGGATCGGAGGGGAGGTTTCCGGGCGCGGGGCAGACGGGAGTCCGCGGACGCGGCCCACCGCTCAGCCGAGGCTGTCGACCGGGTTTCGCTCCGGCTTTTCGAGCCGCTGCGCGAGCTGCCCCCACGCCTGGGCGCACTCCCGCGCCAGCAGTGCGACGTTCTGCGAGCAGTGACTCGGTACCGAGTGGGCCATCTGCGCGACGGAGGAGTGCGCCTTGAGCAGGCGCAGCAGCTGCCGGCCGTGACTGGTGTACCGCAGTGAGGGATCGCGGGTGAGCTGCCGCCAGGAGGCGGACACATCGACGCTCGCGGCGGCCGCCGCGGACCAGTTCACGGAAATCGTCTTTCCCGACTGCCCGGCCGGGACCGGGGAGTCGCCGCGCAGCACGCGGCGCCGCACGTCGGCGACGGTGCCGAGGGAGAGTCCCGTCTCCTTGGCGACCTCGCGGAGGGTGGCGCCGGGCCGTGCCGCCATCAGCTCCGCGGCCTTCCGGCGCCCGTCCTCGGTACTGACCGGTCGTACCCTGCCGTCCCGGCCCACCCGGCTGTTCGACTGCGCAGACTGCGCAGTCGAACAGCGCACGGCGGCGACGGTACGCGCCGAGATGCCCACGATCGCGGCGATCGCGCGGTCCGACGAGTCCGGGCACATGTCGAGCAGCCGGCGGGCGGCCGCGCTCCGGTCCGCGGCGGTCAGCGGCAGGCCGTGCGCGTTGTTGGCCGTCACCGAGAGGACGAACGCCGCCTGCGAGCTGCCGTCGAAGAACTTGACCGGGATGCTCTTGTCCCCCCTGAGGCTCGCCGCCTTCAACCGGTGCATGCCGTCGATCACGCGCATCGTGGCCTTGTGCACGAGGATGGGCGGCATGCACAGTTCGGAATCGGCGATGAGGGCGACGTGTTCCTCGCTGATGCCGTCGAGCCGGATCAGGTCGGCGGGGAGGAGCTGATCGATTTCCACCGTGGTGACCTGACCGATGAAGTCTTCCCCGGAGAACAGGTCGTTTTTGCCGGGAACGGAAAGCACTGACACCATCGCACCTCTCGACTCCGTGATGGCACGCGATCTGATGTACTGCGCGACCGACCTGGGTGGGCAGCCGCACCGGCCCGCAGCTGCATGACGCTGCGTTTGAAATTTCGAACGTTAGTACCGTTGTCAACGAGGGTCAGTATGCGCTTTCTCTCGTTGGGATCAACAGTGGTGTGGCCGATACCCATGCCTTGTGCCGACGTTCACCTCCGCGGCCGAGGCGCGCGCCGGTTTCGAGACGGCCGCGCGTCCGCCCGAGCGGCCTGGCCTGCGCTCTGGCCGACCCGCGAATGCGCGGCGAAGGCGATCCCTCGCTCACCACTTGGCCGATTCCGGCTGCCGCGCAGCGGTGCGTCATCGTCGTTGACGATCGCGACAGAAAGCGCATACGGTGCGCACGATGAGAAGTCGTCCGGCGCTGCGAACGCCGACGATCCTCGGACTTCACGCACAAGGCGGGAGAGGGCGGCCGAGTCGCTGAAGGTCCGCCCCGCCCCGGTGAGCCCGGTGCGGCGAGGCGGGTGCTCGCCGGCCGGCCACCGCTGCCCCACCGGCCGCCAGGTGGACCCTGAACGACCGGGCAATTGTCCGCGCCCAGGATTCGCCCCCCTGGAAAGGGCCCTCACTTACCGTATGCGGGAGTCAGGAATGGACCAGTGTACGTTTGCATTCTCCGGAAATCGCTCGGCCACAGGACCCATGACATGGGGGCAGCACGAGCAGTGGATCACCATACGAAGGATCGCGCCAGAAGACGCAAGGTTCAATCTCCCGTTCATGTGGAGGGTTTCGCACAGGGCCTCGCTGCCGGAAGTGGTGGAAAGCATCGGAAGGCTCGTCGAGCGGCATGAGGCACTCCGTACCGTCCTCACCTCCGAGACCGAGGAGAGGCCGTCACAGACGGTGCACCGGACGGGTGAGGTGACCGTCTCCCTGCATGAGGTGGACGATGACGACGAACCCCCCTCGCTCACCTCCCCCTGCGTGCAGGACCTGGCCTCCAGGAGGTTCGAACTCGCCCATGAGTGGCCTGTGCGCTTCAGGATCCTGACGGACCGGGCGAACCGGCCGCTCTGGGTGTGCGGCGCCGTTTCCCACATCGCGGCGGACGCCACCGCGGTGACGATCATGGAGCGCGACTGGAACGTGCTGCTGGGGGCGGACAGAGAGACCCGCCTGACACCGCACCCCCTCCAGCCGCTGGACCGGGCCGCCCACGAGAACTCGACGGCCGGCAAGGAAGCGCTGGAAGTGGCACTGAGGCATTGGCGGAAAACCCTGCACGGTGCGCCATGGCTACGGTTCGGTGAACGGCGCCCCGCCGAGGTCGAAACACGGTTTCCGAGAATGACCCTTCACTCGAAGTCGCTCGGCGAGATCGCTCGCCAAGTGGCGCGCGACCTGGGCGTCTGGGAATCGGCTGTGCTGATGTCGAGCGCCGCCCGCGCCTTCCTGGAGACGACCGGAGGGGACTCCTTCCCGATGTTCGTGACATGCTCGAACAGAGTGGGGGGCGCTGTCGGCGCATACGTCGGGACCCTGGCCCAGCAAGGCGTCGTCCCCATGGCCGGTGACGTCGAATTCCATCACACGGCCAGGAAACTCTGGCGGTCCCTGCTCGGGATGCCGCGACACAGCAGGTACGACCCCGCCGCCCTCGGAGAAATCTTCGAGAAGTCCAGCGGAGGACAGCACTCCTGGCTTGATCACTTCGTCAATCATCTCAGCCTCCCGCGCACAGAGGACACGGCGAGGACGTCCAGGGAGATGGACGGCCTCCGTGGTTTCCTGCCCGAGGGAAAGGTGGAATCCAGTTTCCTGCGCTTCGGCCTCATGCTCCGTACGCACGGGCCGGACGCACAGTTCAAGCTCTTCGCCGACAACTGCTCCATGGACAAGGAATCGATGCGGTCCACGCTCATCCGGATGGATGACGTGATACGCGAGCAAGGGGCTCGGCAATGACCGGTCCGCAGCCTTTCGTCCTCGGCCGGAACGGGTCCGGACCTCTTTGAACGCTCACCGGTGTTGAACACATCGGACGCTCCGTACGCTTCCGAAGGCGCTCTGCCGCCGCCGCAGCACCGCGGAGGAAGGACCGGAAGCACCATGCCACCGACGCTGAGCATCGTCGTGCCCGTATTCGACGTCGAGCTGTACCTCTCCGCCTGCCTCGAGTCGCTGACCGGCCAGCGCCTCACCGACACCGAGATCATCGTCGTCGACGACGGCTCGGCGGACGGCAGTCGCCCGATCGCCGACGCGTGGGCGCGCAAGGACGCCCGGGTGCGGGTCCTCGAGCAGCGCAACTCCGGCTTGAGCGCCGCCCGCAACACCGGCGTGCGGGCGGCGCGCGGAACGTATCTCGCCTTCTGCGACGGCGACGACATCGTGCCGCCCGGCGCGTACGCCGCCCACGTCGCCTCGCTCGAAGCCTCCGGCTCCGACTTCTCGACCGGCGACGTGCGGCGGATCGACAGCACCGGCGTACGTCCCCACCCCGGATACCGGGACGTGTTCGCGCGGAACCGGCACCGCACCCACATCCGCCGCCACACCGCGCTGATACGCGACCGCATGGTGTGGAACAAGGTGTTCCGCCGGTCGTTCTGGACCTCGCGGAAGCTGGCCTTCGCGCTGCCCGCCTACGAGGACGCGCCGGTCATGATGCGCGCGCACATCGAGGCCTCGGCGGTCGACGTCCTTTCGGAGGTCGTCTACCACTGGCGGATCCGCGAAGCCGGCGCGCCCTCGATCACTCAGCGACGCGACGAGCCCGCGAACCTCGCCGCCTGCATGCGGATGGTGGTCGACACCTTCGACGTCATCACGGAGCTGGCCGAAGACCTCGTCCTCCCGTACGCGGACGACATGTGCCGCGGCGACGTCCGGGACGTGCTCGACGGCCTGAGACTGCACGACGAGCACGTCCTGGGCGAGGCTCTGTCACTGGCGCGCTCGTTCGTCGAGCGGGTTCCCGCCGTGCTCATCAGGTCCCTGCCCGCGGCGGACAGACGTCTGCTGAACCACCTGGTCCACGGCGAGCCGGCCGAGATCCGGCAGTTCGTGAACGAGGCACCGCCCGCTGCCGCAGACGAAGACGAAGGGGAACCAGCTCGGTGAGCGCAGAGACCGCCCTCGCATGGTCCGACCTCGACGACAAGGCGATCGCGGTCAGCCGTGCCCTCGCCGCCGACGCCGTCGAGCAGGCCGGCGGCGGCCACTGCGGCGCGGCGATGGCTCTCGCCCCGGCCGCCTACCTCCTCTTCCACCGCCTGATGCGGCACGACCCGGCGGACCCGGCGTGGATCGGCCGCGACCGGTTCGTCCTCTCGTGCGGACACACGAGCCTGGCGCTCTACGTTCAGCTGATCCTGACGGGCTACGAGCTGTCCGTGGAGGATCTCGCGCGGCTGCGCCGGCGGGGGTCCCCGACCCCCTCGCACCCGGAGTACGGCCGCACACCCAGCGTCGAAGTGACGACCGGGCCGCTCGGACAGGGCCTGGCGACGGCGGTCGGCATGGCGATGGCGGCGCGCAAGCAGCGCGGCCTGTTCGATCCGGAGAGCCCGCCCGGCCGGTCCGTGTTCGACCACACCGTCTGGGTCGTCGCGTCAGACGGCGATCTCCAGGAGGGGCTGACCAGCGAGGCGTCCTCGCTCGCCGGCCATCAGCAGCTCGGCAACCTGGTCCTTCTCTACGACGACAACCACGTCTCCACCGAAGGCGACACCGATCTGGCGTTCAGCGAGGACGTGCTCGCACGCTACGACGCCTACGGCTGGCACACGCAACGCGTCCGGGACATCAACGACCTTTCGGCGCTGTACGGCGCGCTGGTCGCGGCGCGCGACGAGACCGGCCGTCCCTCGATCATCGCGGTCGAATCCGTCATCGCCTGGCCGGCGCCGAACGCGCGGGGCACCGCGGCAGCGCACGGCGGGCCGCTGGGCGCCGAGGAGGTGGCGGCGGCCAAGCGCCTGCTCGGGCTCCCCGAGGACCGGACCCTCCACATCCCCGACGACGTACTCCGCCACGCGCGTCAGGGCGCTGCACGGCGCCGGGAGGCGCGCGCGGACTGGGATGTCCGGTTCGGCAAGTGGCGGGCCGGCCATCCGCAGGCCGCGGCGCTCCTCGACCGCATGACGAGCCGCGGCCTGCCGGACGGGTGGTGGTCCGGGTTCCCCGTCTTCCCGGCCGGTGCGCGGACGGCGACCCGCACGGCGTCCGGTGTGGTGCTGAACGCGGTCGCCGCGTCGCTGCCCGAGCTGTGGGGCGGCTCCGCCGACCTGGGCGGAAACAACTGCACGGTGATCAACGGCGCCGACAGCTTCCTGCCCGAGTCCAAGGGCGGCTCGCCCTACGGCCGCAATCTGCACTTCGGCGTCCGCGAGCACGCCATGGGCGCGATCCTCAACGGCTTCGCGCTCTACGGGTTCCGGCCCTACGGGGGGACGTTCCTCGTCTTCTCGGACTACATGCGTCCGGCCGTGCGTCTCGCGGCCCTGATGGGACTGCCGGTGACGTACGTCTGGTCGCACGATTCGATCGGCCTCGGCGAGGACGGCCCGACCCATCAGCCTGTCGAGCACCTCGCCGCCCTGCGCGCGATACCCGGGCTCGACGTGGTGCGCCCGGCGGACGCGAACGAGACCGTGGCCGCCTGGCGCGCCATTCTGGAACACGGCGCCCGTCCCGCCGGCCTGCTCCTGTCGCGGCAGGATCTGCCGGTGCTCGGCCGGACGGCGGACGCCGGGGCCACCGGGGTCGCCAGGGGCGGCTACGTGCTCGTCGAATCCTCGGCCCCGACGCCCCGGGTCATTCTGATCGGCACCGGATCCGAGGTGCAGCTCGCGGTGCGGGCGGGTGAACTGCTCGAAGCGGAAGGGATCGCGACCCGAGTGGTGTCGATGCCCTGCATGGAGTGGTTCACCGAGCAGGACCCGGCCTACCGCCGCCGCGTCCTGCCGCCGGAGGTCGGGGCACGCGTGTCGGTGGAGGCCGGGATCGCCCTCGGCTGGCGTGACGTCGTCGGCGAGCACGGGGAGATCGTCGCCCTGTCGCACTACGGTGCCAGCGCGGCTTACGAAGTCCTGTACGAAGAGTTCGGCCTCACCGTGGAACGGGTCGTGGCCGCCGCCCGCACCAGCCTCACGCGGGCGGAGGCGCACACAGCCCCCTGAGCGGCTCCACCCGGCGGAGCTTCCGGGGACCGGCCGGGGCGCTCCCGGCGCCCCGGCGGCAACCCGCGGGCCTCTCCGCCGAGGCGGCTCAGCGGCTCACCGCTTGCGACGCCAGCTGCTTCGTCTTCAGCAGTGACATCGTCGCGTCGGCCACGTTCGCCCGGCCCGGGATGCACAGTTCCGCTCCGCGTTCCAGAGCGTCCACCGCGACGGCCGCGACATCGTCGGCAGATTTCCACATGACCGACGGGATCGCCGCGATCTCCTCGGCGGCGAATCCCGCGCGCCGGTCGAAATCGGTGGCGACCGGGCCGGGGCACAGGGCGGTCACGGTCACCGGGGTGTCTTGGAGTTCGTGCCTGAGCGTGCGGGTGAAGGACAGCACGAACGCCTTCGACGCCGCGTAAGTGCCCTGCCTGTCCATCGGTTTGAACGCCGCTGTCGAGGCTATGTTGAGGATCGCGCCGGAATTCCGGGCAATCATGCCGTCGACGAAGGTGCGGCACAGATCCACGACGCTGATCATGTTCAGCTCCATGTGCCGGAGCTCCACGTCGAGGTCGCACTCCGCGATGCTGCCGCGGGTGGCCGCACCGGCGCCGTTGACCAAGATGTCGACGGCCAGCCCGGTCCGTTTCACGCACGCCTGGAGCTCTGCCCGGTCCGTCCGGCTGGTCAGATCGGCTTCGACGATCTCGACACGGGCACCGTACGTGCGCAGTTCGTCCGCAAGGCGCCGCAGCCTGTTCACGTCGCGCGCCACCAAGGTGGTGCCATAGCCGCGCGATGCGAGCGCGCGCGCCATGGCCGCGCCGATACCCGAGGACGCTCCAGTGATCAGCGCGGTCCCCCGCGGGGACGGTGGTGGAAGTGACATGACAACAACCGATCGCGACTGCCTCGGAATTGTCAACCACTCGGCCGTGAACGACCGAGCTCGTCGACTCGGTTCGATACGGCTCTGTTCATGCCCCCGGCCGCCCCTCCCCTACGGCAGGGCGGTCACGGGTCACATCCACCGGTTCCCGCGTCGTGCGGGGGCCGACGGCAGGGGAAGCGGTCCCGGGCGCGCCGGCCGGCGCGCCCGGTGTGGCCGCAGCGCGGGCGGCCCGGTCTACGGCAGGCGCCAGTCCACCGGCTGCGCTCCCTGCCGGGCCAGCAGCTCGTTGGCGCGGCTGAAGGGGCGCGAGCCGAAGAACCCGCGGTCCGCCGACCTGGGTGAGGGGTGAGCGGACTCGATCACCGGGAGATCCCCGAGCAGAGGCCGCAGGTTACGGGCGTCACGGCCCCACAGGATCGCCACCAGCGGCTTGCCGCGCGCGGCGAGAGCCCGGATGGCCTGCTCGGTGACTTCCTCCCAGCCCTTGTCCCGATGCGCACCCGGCTTGCGCGGCGCCGTCGTGAGCACTCTGTTGAGCAGCAGCACGCCCTGCCGGGTCCACGGGGTCAGGTCGCCGTTGGACGGCCGGGGAAGCCCCAGGTCCTTGTGCATCTCCCAGAAGATGTTCTCCAGGCTTCCCGGCAAGGAGCGCACCTCCGGCGCCACGGCGAAACTCAGCCCGATCGCCATGCCCGGTGTGGGGTAGGGGTCCTGGCCGACGATCAGGACGCGGACGTCGTCGAAGGGCTGCTGGAACGCGCGCAGGACGTTCGCTCCGGACGGCAGATAGGTCCGGCCGGCCGCTATCTCGGCCCGCAGGAAGTTTCCCATCGCGGCGATACGTTCGGCCACGGGTTCCAGGGCCTTCGCCCAGCCCGCTTCGACAAGTTCGTGCAGAGGTCTCGGTGCCACAACGCGTCACCCTACTGGCCCCCACCGACACCCCGCACACCTGCGGAAACCTCACACACGGCCACCGCCGCCGGCACTAGTCTTCTTCCGCGTCGAAAGCGTCGGGCCGGTCCGGCAGACCGTGCGGCCCGTCACGGGGAGGGGAGCCCGTTGCATCCAGTGATCCAGCCCTCGCGCGAGGGGCATCACGCCTCGCCGGCCCTTCGCTCCCGATACCCAGGTGCCGGGACTTCCGGGCACGTGGTGGAGTCCGCCCCTCCCTCCCCCCTCTCCGCCGGCCGCGGGTTCTCCGGCCCGCGCCCCTCCGGCAGGGCCGGCGGCCCGCCGGTCCGGCAGGGCGGGCCGCCGGTGGACCGGTGCCTGCCGTGACCGGCCGGGGGGCGAAGGCCGGGCCGGCCGGCGGTCCGGGCGGGGAGCCCGAGGAGTGGGGCGGTTTCCTCGCCGTGGACTCCGGCGGTTCCGGGCTGCGGGTCGCCGTCGGGGCCGCCGGGCGCGGGATGCTGGGCCTGCGGACGTCGCGGGAGCCGGTCCGCACCGGTGCGCGGGGGATCGATCCCGGGCATCTGATGGAACAGCTGGTGCCCATGGCGCGGGCGCTGGCGGCCGAGGCGGGTGTGGCGCGGCCGCGCACCGCCGTCGTCGGGGCGGCCGGTCTGGCCTCCCTGGGCGACGCCCTGCGCGCCGACCTGCCCGCCGCCCTCGCGCGGGAGCTGGGCATCCGGACGGTCGCGCTGGCCGCCGACGCCGTCACCGCCTACGCCGGTGCCCTGGGCCCGCGGCCCGGTGCCGTCGTCGCCGCCGGTACCGGACTGGTCGCGATCGGCACCGACCTGACCCGCTGGCGCCGCGCGGACGGCTGGGGGCACCTGCTCGGCGACTGCGGCGGCGGCGCCTGGATCGGGCGGGCGGGGCTGGAGGCGGCCCTGCGCGCCCACGACGGGCGCGACGGCGGCTCCGCCCGGCTGCTCGCCGGGGCCGAGGAGCGGTTCGGTCCGGTGCGCGGGCTGCCGGGCGCGCTGTACCCGCGCCCGGACCGCCCGGCCGTCCTCGCCTCCTTCGCGCCGCACGTCGCCGCCGCCTGCGCGGACGGCGACCCCGTCGCCGCGGGTGTGATGCGCGCCGCCGCGCGGCACATGGCCGACTCGGCCGCCGCCGTCTGCCCGCCCGCGGGCGAGCCCCGCATCGCCGTCACCGGCGGCCTGCTGAAGCTGGGCGACGCGCTCCTCGTGCCGCTGGAGGAGGAGCTGGCGCGGCGGCTGCCGCACGCGCGGCGGGTGGTGGCCGAGGGCGATCCGCTGGAGGGCTCGGTCCGCATCGCCACCGGCCTCGTCACGGGCTCCCTCCCCCTGCCCGGTGACGAGGCGATGCTGTGCGTGACGACCGTGACGCCGCCCTGAGACCGCCCTGGGACCGCCCCGAGGCCGTCCCCGGTCCGCCCTGCCGAGCCCGTCCTTCTCGGTCCGGCCTCGGCCCATCCTCGGCCCATCCTCGGTCCGGCCTCGGCCCATCCTCGGTCCGGCCTCGGTCCGGCCTCGTCGGGCCGGCCGGCCGACCCGGCCCGCGCGCTCGCCCCGGCTCCGGAAAGCTCTGCCGCCGGTGTCCGGAAAGGGCGCCCCCGGACCGGTTTTCCGCCCCGCCACCGGTCGCCCGCCGCGACGGAAATCGTGCGGATGTCCGCCTCCCGTAGGCGACTCATCCGACAAAAGCGGACGGATACCGCTCACCTGCACCCTCCCCGAACAGGGGAGCCCAGGAAACCAGTAACATGCGGCGCCATGAGCTCCCCCACTGGGCCCGCGTCCGGCCTGCCAGTACGAATGCCGCGCCCCCGCCAGCCCGGACGGCACCGCCGTCCCGAACCCCTGGTGGCTCCCGAAGGCGCGCCCGCGCTCGTCCTCGCGGTGCCGGGCACGCCCAGCGGCGCGACGCGCGGCCTCGCCGAGGAGGTCGTGAGCATCGCCCGCTCCGAGCTTCCCGGCCTCAACGCCCGGATCGGGTACCTCGACGGGGACGACGAGGAGTTCCCCTCGCTGCGGTCCGTGCTGGTCCACGCCGCCGAGGAGCGCACCGCGCGGTACGAGCTGGCGCTCGCCGCCGGGGCCGAGGCGAAGGAGCCCGAGGGCCCCGTCGCCGTCGTCGTACCGCTGCTGGCCGGTCCGGACAGCGCGCTGCTGCGCCAGGTCCGCCAGGCCGTCATGGACAGCCGGGTCGCCACCGAGCTGACCGACGTGCTGGGCCCGCACCCGCTGCTCGCCGAGGCGCTGCACGTGCGGCTGTCCGAGGCCGGTCTGGCCCGCGCCGACCGCGCCCGCCTGTTCACGGTGGCGACCGCCGCGGACGGCATCATCCTGGCGTCCGTGGGCGGCGAGGAGGCCGTGCAGGCGGCCGGGATCACCGGCATGCTGCTCGCCGCGCGCCTCGCGGTGCCGGTGATGGCGGCGGCCCTGGACCAGGAGGACTCGATCACGTCGGTGGCCGAGCAGCTGCGGTCCTCGGGCTCGCAGCAGCTGGCGCTCGCGCCGTACCTGATCGGCCCGGAGATCGACGCGTCGCTGATCGAGGCGGCGGCCGAGGAGGCGGGCTGCCCCGCCTCCGAGGCGCTCGGCCCGTACCCGGCGATCGGCAAGCTGGCCCTGGCCAAGTACACGACCGCCCTGGGCATCGCCCCGCAGCAGGCGCAGAGCACGCCGGTCCGCTGACGCGCAGGACGCCCCGTACGTCCGAAAGGGCCCGCTCCGGTTCAGGAGCGGGCCCTTCGGCATGGGGAGGCGCTTCGGTACAGGGCGGCGCTTCGCCGGGAGGGGCGGCAGCGGCGCCGGGAGGGCCGCCGCGGCTCAGCCGAGGACCACGCAGGAGGCCGCCGGCACCTTGAGGGAACCGCCGCGCCGCGGCATCCCGGTCTCCGCGTCGAGGGCGAACCAGGTCACGTCACCGGACCGCTCGTTCGCCGCGTACAGGACGCCGTCCGACTCGGCGATCGCCCGCGGCCAGTGGCCCCCGCAGGGGACCGTGCCGAGCAGCCGCAGGGTCTCCCCCTCGACGGCGAGGACCGACAGGACGTCCTCGCCGCGGGTCGCGGTCCACACGAAGCGGCCGTCGGGCGAGACGACGACGCCCGAGGGGTAGGCGTCGCCCGCCGGGGCACCGGGCAGCACCGGGGTCTCGGCGAGCGGGCGCAGGGTGCCGTCGGCCGCGTCCCAGCGGCACACGGTGACGGTCGGGGTGAGTTCGTTGAGCACGTAGGCGCGGGTACCGTCCGGGTGGAAGGCCAGGTGCCGCGGCCCCGAGCCGGGCCGCAGCGCGGTCTCCCGGTGCACGGCCGGCACCCCGTCCGTCAGCGTGCACACCCGCACGGAGTCCGTGCCGAGGTCGACGCTGACCGCCCACCTCCCGCTCGGGTCCGACTGCACCTGGTGGGCGTGCGGGCCCTGCTGGCGCGGGGTGTGCGGGCCCGATCCGGTGTGCCGGAGCACGCCGGACGCGGCCCGGGCGAGGGTGCCGTCGGCGCGCAGCGGTACGGCGCTGACGCTGCCGGAGCCGTAGTTCGCGGTCAGGACGTGACCGGCGAACAGGCCGAGGTGGGTGGGCCCGCTGCCGTCGACGGGCACGGGCGGTCCGGCGGGCTCGGGCTCGTCCCCGTGCACGCGGTAGGCGGCCACCGCGCCGTCGGCGGTCTCGCTGACGGCGTAGAGCATGTCTCCGTCCGGCGACAGGGCCAGGTAGGAGGGGTCCGGTACGCCGTTCAGGGTGCTCAGGGGGGTCAGCGCGCCGGTGTCCGCGGCAACCGCCGCCGTCACGATCCCGGGGCCTCCGGCCGCCGTGAACGACCCGATGAACGCCCGCCGCTGCCGCCTGCCGCCGTCTGCCACCGCTGTCCCCTCTCGTCCTGTGCTGCCGTCCGGGGTGACGGTAGCAGCCGGCCGATCAAGGTCTAGACCAGACGCGCGAAGAGCCGGGGCCCGGACCGGCCGAGGACGGCCCGCCCGCTCGCCGTCCGGCCTCAGGCCCCGACCAGCGGCGTCCCCGGCCCGGCCCGCAGCGGCACGGCGAGCTCGGCCAGGGCCCGCTCCAGGCCGTGGAGGTGGGCCAGCGCGGGTTCCGCGGCGGGCTCCCGGCCGGTCTCCCGCGCGGGGACGGCACCGCCCCCGGTGAGCGCCTCGACGGCGGACTCCACGCGCCAGCAGGCGGCGGCGAGGCGGGCGTCGTGCGAGGCCACCGGGTCGGCGGCCACGGCGACCAGGCCGCGGATCTCCCGGGCGCAGTCGTCGAGCAGGGCGAGGACCCGGCGGGCGCGCCGCTTGCGGCCGAGCGCCGGGTTCAGCGGGTGCACCAGCGGGGCGACGGACAGCCGTACCCGGCCGAGGAGCTGCTCCAGCTCGGCCACCCGGGGCACCGGGTCGGCGTTCTCGTCCCCGGCCAGGCGGGCGGCGGCCTCGGCGGTGCAGGCGTGGACGCAGCGCAGCGCGCGCTGGATCCAGGCGTCGGTGACGGCGTGGGTGGTCACGGGCAGGACGAGGAGCACGGCGAGGACGACGCCGAGCGCGCCCACCGCGGTCTCGGCCAGGCGCAGGGCGAGCAGGCCGGGGGTGAGGACGCCCAGGAGGCCGTACAGCGAGGCGGCGAGCACCGTCACGCACAGCATCATCCAGGTGTACGACACGGCGGCCGTGTAGAAGATGCCGAAGACGCAGACGGCGACGAGCACGGCGGTGGGCACGGCGGCACCGTGCGCGGGCACGGCGACGAGCAGGCCGAGGGCGATGCCGAGGACGGTGCCGAGGACCCGCCGGAAGCCGCGGACGAGGGTCTCGCCGCGCGAGGTGGTGTTGACGAAGATCCACCAGGTGGCGCCGACGGCCCAGTACCAGCGCTGCCCGGAGACCAGCTGGCCCACGACGAGGGCGAAGCCCGCGCCGGCGGTCGCCTGGACCGCCTGGCGCGTGGTCACGCGGGCGAGGCCCGTCCCGCCGGGCGGGGCGGGCACGGGGGCGGGCGGGAGGCGGCGCTCGTAGCACCACAGGCCGAAGCGCACCGCGGCGGCGGTGAGCACGGACAGCAGGACGGACGCGTACAGCTCGGGCAGCCGGGCGGGGGTCGCGTGCAGGAACTGCGCCACGAAGTAGGTCATGAACGCGAACACGCCGAGGCTGTGCCCGCGCGGTCCCCAGCGGCGCGCGTACACGCCCGCGCCGACGAGGGCGAGGAAGGTGAGGTCGCGGGCGACGGGGTGGTCGTGCAGGACGGCCGCGGCGGTGAGGACGGGCAGGCCGACGGCCGGCAGCAGCGCGGTGGTGACCGCCTGCCCGCGGACCGTGGCGTCGGTGACGGTGAACAGGGCGAGCAGGGCGGCGAGCCCGCCGGTGACCGCGCCCTGGAGGGAGTGTCCGGCCAGGCCGCAGACGACGACGGCCAGTCCGATGCCGAGGACGGCCCGCGTGGCGAAGCGCAACCGTGTCCGCCCCGGATCCGGAGCCACGAACACCCTTTTCAGCACTGATTACCGCCCCCTTCGTTCACTGATCATCGACCGGCATGAAAAAGGCGCCGCGGGATCCGCAGCGCCATCGACGTATCCATATCAGCATCCCGACTGCCAGTGGCTCAAGAGCTCGCTTTCCCACTGGTCCATTGGCACACCCCAGGGTGCATCGGCTTGGCCGTGAGCAGGCCAACGGCCCAGGACAGGTGGTCCGCTCGTCCGGCACCCGGCTGGGCCATTGGTACAGTCGGGAACGATCACCGAGGGACGAGGAGGCCGGGGCGCCGTGGCCGTGGACGAGCTGGACACCCGCATCCTGCGGCTGCTGCTGGAGCAGCCGCGCACCAGCGTGCGCGAGTACGCCCGCATCCTCGGCGTCGCGCGCGGCACGGTGCAGGCCCGTCTGGACCGGCTGGAGCGGGAGGGTGTCATCACCGGCACGGGGCCCGTCCTCTCCCCCGCCGCGCTCGGCCACCCGGTGCTCGCCTTCGTGCACATCGAGGTCACCCAGGGCCACCTGGACGACGTGGGCGACGCGCTCGCCGCGGTCCCCGAGATCGTCGAGGCGTTCTCCATCACCGGTGGCGGGGATCTGCTGACCCGGGTCGTGGCGCGGGACAACGCCCACCTGGAGGACGTGATCCAGAAGCTGATCAGCCTGCCCGGCGTGGTGCGCACCCGCACCGAGGTGGCGCTGCGCGAGCGGGTCCCGTACCGGCTGCTGCCGCTGGTGGAGTCGCTCGGCCGCGGCGCCCGGGGCTGATCCCGCCGTTCCGGGGCCCGCACGGTCTTTGACATCCTGGGCCCATGAGCACTCTCGGTGATGTCTCGGTCATCTTCGATCTCGACGGAACGCTCGTGGACAGCGAGCCGAACTACTACGAAGCGGGCCGGCAGATCCTCGCCGAACACGGCGTCCCGGACTTCACCTGGGAGCAGCACGAGGAGTACGTCGGCATCAGCACGCGGGAGACGGTCGCCGACTGGAAGGAGCGGTACGGCCTGGCGGCCCCGGTGGAGGAGCTGGTCGCCGCCAAGAACCGCCGTTATCTGGAGCTGGCCCGCGCCTCGACCCGCGTATATCCCGAGATGCGGAAGTTCGTCGAGCTGCTGGCGGCCGAGCAGGTGCCCATGGCCGTGGCCTCGGGTTCGTCGCCGCAGGCCATCGCGGTGATCCTGGCCGGGACCGGACTGGACGCGTATCTGCGCACCGTCGTCTCGGCCGACGAGGTCGCCCGGGGCAAGCCCGCCCCCGACGTGTTCCTGGAGGCCGCCCGCCGCCTCGGCGCGCGCCCGGCCGACTGCGTGGTGCTGGAGGACGCCGCCCCGGGCGCCGCCGCGGCGCACGCCGCCGGGATGCGGTGCATCGCGATCCCGTACGTCCCCGCCCAGGCCACCGCCCCGGAGTTCGCCACCGCCGGGCTGCTGCTGCGCGGCGGCCAGCGGGAGTTCACGGCGCGGGCCGCGTACGACTGGCTCGTGCGGTCGGCCCCGTCCTCCTGATCCCGCCGGTGGGCGGACGGGCGCGGCTCCCGCGCGGTGCGGGCCGGGCCCGGCGCGGTGCGCCGCGGTGCGGGGCCACCGGCCGCGGTGGGCCTCGTCCCGGCGGGCGCGCGGACCGGCGAGCCTCTCCTCGGTGCGCCACGCCGGTGACCGGTGCGTCCTGCGCGGCTACGCCCGCCTCTTCGTCACGGGCGCCCATCTGCGGGTGCCGCTGGTCAGCCTGGTGCTGCGCAAGGCGTACGGACTCGGCGCGATGGGCCTGATGGGCGGCTCCACCCGCGCTCCCCTGACCACCGCCGCCCGGCCGAGCGGCGAGTCCGGCGGCATGGGCCTGGAGGGCGCGGTCCGCCTCGGTCACCGCAAGGAGCCGGAGGCGATCGCGGACCCCGGGGAGCGGCGGCGCGCCTTCGAGGCACGGGTGGCGGAGCTGTACGAGCACGGCAAGGCCGTGAACGCGGCGGCGGCACTGGAGATCGACGCGGTGATCGATCCGGCGGAGTCGCGGGGGTGGATCCTGAGCGCGCGGGAGGGGTGGCCGCTCCCCCTTCGGCGCCGATCCCGTCTTCGCGGGCGCCTTCGGGGGGGGTGCGACGTGTGGTCGCGGGCCCTCGCCGCGGACGAGATCGCCCGGTCGCAGGACCGTCCGGGGCGACGGCGACCTCGTCTCGTACGCCTTCGACGAGACGGCCGGCGGCACCTTCGCGGACGCCTCCGGCCGGGGCCTGACCGCCACCCGGCGCCGCACCTGGGGCGTGCCCAGCCACCCCGGGTTCCTCGCCGTGTATCCCGAGACGCGGTTCATCCGGCTCGAGTCGATGACCGCCGGCGACTACACCGAGGTGTGGGCGCCGTACTCCACCGCGCACAAGATCCTGCGGGGGCTGCTGGACGCCCGTCTCGCCGCGGACGACGACCGGGCACCGGACCTCGCGTCCGCCCTGTGCGACTGGATGCGCTCCCGGCTGTCGAGACTGCCCGCCGCCACCCTCCAGCGCATGGGGGGCCTGTTCTCCAGCGGGGAGTCCGGCGGCATCGTCGAGGCGGTCTGCGGCCTGTACGCCCTCACCAGCCGGTCCGAACACCTCGCGCTGGCCCGCCTGTTCGGCCTGGGCCGGCTCATCGACGCCTGCGTCGCCGACCGCGACGTCCTCGACGGGCTGCACGCCAACCAGCACATCCCGATCTTCACCGGGTACGTGCGGCTGTACGACGAGACCGGCGAGGAGCGCTGCCTCACCGCCGCGAAGACCTTCTGGCACATGGTCGTGCCGCACCGCATGTACGGCATCGGCGGCACCAGCAGCGGCGAGTTCCGGCAGGCGCGGGACGTCGTCGCGGGCACGCTCGGCGCCCCCACCGCCGAGACGTGCTGTGCCTACGACCTGCTCGAGCTGAGCCGGACGCTGCTCTTCCACGAGCCGGACCCGGCCTCCATGGACCACTGCGAGCGGGCCCTGTACAACCAGGTGCCCGGCTCCAAGCAGGACCGGCCGGACGCCGAGAGGCCGCTCGTCACCCACTTCATCGGGCTGACGCCCGGCCAGGTGCGGGACTGCACGCCCGAGCAGGGCACGATCTGCTGCGAGGGCACCGGCACGGAGAGCGCCACGAAGTACCAGGACTCGGTGTACTTCGCGCAGGCCGACGGCAGCGCCCTGTACGTCACCCTCTGCAGCCCGTCCACACCGGCCTGGGCCGAGAAGGGCGTCACCGTCACCCAGACCACGGATTTCCCCGCGAGCAGGGGACCACCCTCGCCCTCGGCGGCGGCAGCGCCTCCTTCGCGCTGCGGCTGCGGGTGCCGTCGTGGGCGGCGGCCGGGCCGGGTTCCGGGTGACCGTCAACGGCCGGGCGGGTGACCGTCAACGGCCGGGCGGGTGACCGTCAACGGCCGGGCGGGTGACCGTCAACGGCAGGGCGGTGCCGGGCACCGCGCCCGGGGAGCTGCTTCACCGTGTCCCGGACGTGGCGGCGCGGCGACACCGTGCGCGCGGGTGTCCCGTTCCGGCTGCGGGTGGAGAGGACGCCCGACGACCCGTCGCCGCAGACCCTCTTCCTCGGGCCGGTCGACCTGGTCGCCCGCGACGCCCGTACCGCCTTCTTCGAGCTGGGGCTGTACCGCGACGCGGGGCTCTCCGGCGACCTGCTGCCCTCGCTCACCCCCGTCCCCGGCGAGCCGCTGCACCACACCCTGGACGGCATCGAGCCGACGCCGTTCTTCGAGGGGACCGAGGCCCCCTTCCACGCCTGCTGCCGGCGGTCCGAGCCCCGGGCCGTCTTCGGCACCCTCGACGCGGGCGTCGCCAACCCGGCGCGGCCCGACGGCACCACGCTGCTGGACGAGGTCTGGGCGGAAGCGCCGTTCGACGGGAAGGGGGCGCTGGTGGCCCGGGTCCGGTCGACGGTGGACGCGTGGGTGTCCGAGGGGGTGCTCGGACGGGCCGACGGCGCCCGGGGGGGGTGGAGACGGCGCGGAAGGCGTCGTACGCGCCGTGAGGGGCGCGTGGGTGCGGGGAAGGTGTGAGAGGGCGCAGGCGGGCGCGGGGAAGGTGTGCGAGGAAGGGCGCGTCGGCGGCGGAGAGATTTCGCCGGGAACACCGGTTGTTCCGCCGCCTCCGTCCGCACGTGGAACGCCCCACGCGGTGCGCTCATCGAGCATTTCCCGCCACGGCCGGCGCAGCTGCCGGGAATCGAGTGGTTCTGCCCTTGGGCGGCGCCCGGCGCGAGGGGCACCATGTCCACAGCTCCGCAACCAGCCCAGTGAGGTGGTCCCCATGGACGTCGTCGACCTGGCCGCGCTCGGTGAGTCGTTCACCCGCGACCCCTACCCCGTGTACGCCCGGTTACGGGCCCAGGGGCCGGTGCACCGCATCCGGATGCCGGAAGGGGGCGCTTCGGCCTGGCTCGTCGTCGGGTACGAAGCCGGGCGTGCCGCGCTGGCGGACTCCCGCCTCTCCAAGGACTGGGACAAGGCGTCCCCCGCTCTCCCCCTGGGCTCCGTCTCCCCGGGCCCGCACATGCTCAGGGCCGACCCGCCGGACCACACGCGGCTGCGGAAACTGGTCGCCCGGGAGTTCACCTCACGCCGGGTGGAGGAACTCGCGCCGCGCATCCAGAAGACCACCGACGCGCTCCTGGACCGGATGCTCACCGCTCCCGACGGGCGGGCCGACCTCGTCGAGGCGCTGTCCTTCCCGCTGCCCATCTCCGTGATCTGCGAACTCCTCGGCGTCCCCGACCTGGACCGCGCGTCCTTCCGGGCCTGGTCGAACGACGCCCTCGGCGCCACCGACCCCGAAGTCCGCAAGACCGCGGCGGCCTCGATGGCCCGGTACATCGCGGAGTTGGTGGAGGACAAGCGGCAGCGGCCCGGTGACGACCTCCTGAGCGCGCTGATGCACGGCTCCGGCGACGACGGCGACAGGCTGTCCCACGAGGAACTCGTCGGCATGGCCTGGCTGTTGCTCGTGGCGGGCCACGAGACCACCGTGAACCTCATCTCCAACGGCGTACTCGCCCTGCTCACCCACCCCGAGCAGCTGGCGGCCCTGCGCGCGGACGCGTCCCTCATCGACAACGCGGTCGAGGAGGTGCTGCGCTACGAGGGACCCGTCGAGACCCCCACGTACCGGTTCACCACCGAGCCGCTGACCATCGGCGACACGGTCGTCCCCGGGGGCGGCGAACTGGTCCTCGTGGCGTTGGCCGACGCCGACCGCGATCCCGCGCGCTTCCCCTCACCCGACCGCTTCGACATCTCCCGTGACAGCCGCGGCCACGTGGCCTTCGGCCACGGCATCCACTACTGCCTGGGCGCGCCGCTGGCCCGCCTCGAAGCGCGCATCGCCATCGGGACACTGCTGGACCGCTGCCCCGGCCTGTCCCTGGACATCCACCCCGCGGCGATCACCTGGCGCCCGGGAATGATGATCCGCGGCCCGCTGAGCCTGCCCGTACGGTTCACCCGGTAGGACACGGTCGGTTCATCCGGCAGGACACGTCGGTTCATCCGGCAGGACACGTCGGTTCATCCGGCAGGACACGGTGCGGAGGGGCGTTCTCCGGTCAGGACCGGCGGCGGGGGCCGCCGCGCCGGCCGCCGCTCTTCGGGGTGGATCCGGAGCCCCGGCGCGGGGTCTTGCCGGCCGGCTTTCCGGCAGCCGACCTGCCCCCCGCCGACTTCGCCCCCGCCGGCTTCCCGGCCGCCTTGCCCCCGGCCTGCTTTCCCGCCGCGGGCTTGCGTCCGGCGCCGCCCGTGCCGGTGCGCTGCGACTCGGCCTGCTCCGGGGCCTGCCTGCGGCCCCGGGTGCTGTTGACGGTCCGGCCGCGGACGATGCCGATGAAGTCCTCCACCAGGTCGGTGGTCGCCCCCTCCGGCCAGGACAGCGCCACGCTCGACGTGGGAGCGTCGGTGAGCGGCCGGTGGGTGAGGTCCTTGCGGTGGTGCAGCCGGGCCAGCGACAGCGGGACCACGAGCACGCCGATCCCGGCCGCCACCAGCTCCACGGCGTCCGCCGTGGTGGCGGGGCGCTCGAACGCGGGCCGGCCCGGGAGCCGCTCCCAGCCGAGGACGTCGTCGAGCGGGTGCAGCACGATCTCGTCGGCCAGGTCCGCGACCGACACCTCGTCGGCCGCCGTGACGAGATGGTCCTTCGGGACCACCACGACCGTCGTCTCGGTGTAGAGCGGGATCGCGCTGAGGACCGTCCGGTCCACGGGCAGCCGCACCAGGCCCGCGTCGGCGTCGCCGGCCAGCAGCACGCCGCTCGCGTCGGCGGCGGGGACCTGGGCCAGCGACAGCGGAACGCCGGGCAGCCGCTCGTGCCAGATGCGCACCCACTTGTCGGGCATCACACCCGGGACGTACGCGAGCCGGAACGAGGCGGGTTCTTCCGAGGCTGTCACCTGGCCAGGTTACCGGGCGTGGCCGTCGGGCGGGGCCGTCAGGGCTGGTCACCGGGGCCGGCGCGGTCGCCGGGATGGACGCCGGGAGTGGTCATCGGTCGCGCGCATGCTCGATACCCTGGATGTCATGACCCAGCACCAGAGCACCCAGACGATGAAGCCCGCGACCGCGGCCAAGAAGCTGGGTGTGTACCTCGAGGCCACACCCGCCGACTTCCGGGAGGGTGTCGTCTCGCGCGCCGAGCTCAACGCGCTCCAGGCCGACCCGCCCGAGTGGCTGCGGGAACTGCGCCGCACCGGCCCGCACCCCCGCCCGGTCGTGGCGGCCAAGCTGGGCGTCTCCATCGCGGGCCTGCACCGGGGCGGGATCACCGAGCCCCTCACCACCGAGCAGATCGAGGCGCTGAAGCAGGAGCGTCCCGAGTGGCTGGAGCGTGAGCAGGCGCTCCAGGCGGAGGTCCGCAAGGAGGCGGCGCGCGTGAAGAAGCTGCACGCGGAGCGCGCCCAGGCTTCCTGACCGCCGCCGAGTCCTCGGCCGTCGGCCGCCCCGGTGTCACCCTCCCCGTACCGGACACTCGTCGCACACACGCACCTGAGTGTCCCGAGGAGCCCGAGGAGTGGGTGCCGATGAAGTACGACGATCTGGTCCGGACCGTTCAGGAGCAGAGCCACGCGGCCGGCCGGGACGAGGCCGGGCGGACGGTGTCGGCCGTGCTCCGCACCCTGGCCGAGCGGCTCCCCGAGGGGCTGGCCGAGCATCTGGCGGCCCAGCTGCCGCACGAGCTGGCCGAGGCGGTCTCCCCGGCTCGGGCGGCGGGGGACGGAGACGGGCACGCGCGGAGTACCGGAGAGCGCTTCGACCTCACCGCGTTCGCCGGCCGGGTGGCCTGGCGGGCCGGTATCACCGAGGAGGCCGCGCTCCAGCGCTCCGCCGTGGTGCTGAACGTGCTGGACGCCTTCGTCTCCCCCGAGGAGATGACCAAGGTGGCGGGTGCGCTGCCCGCGGACATCCGGGAGCTGCTGCCGACGACACGCGCCGTGGAGAGGGAGTCCTGAGGCCGACCGGTTGGCCGGCGGAGCGGACGGGCAGCTCATCGGCCCGACGGCTCCGGAGCCCGCGCCGCATCGGCTCCGGTCCCGTTCCGACTCACCGGCTCCGGTCCCGTTCCGGCTCACCGGCTCCGGTCCCGTTCCGGCTCACCGGCTCCGGTCTCGTTCCGGCTCACCGGCTCCGGGGGTGTCTATCCGGCCGCGGCGGGCGGCGGCCGTACTTCGAAACCGCCGCGGCCGTCGAAGCGGACGTCCAGCACGGCGTCGAAGCCGTCCTCGCGCGTCGGCCGCCGCAGCCGTCTCAGCGTGGCGTGGACGCCGACGTCCGGGACCCGGTCGCGCCCGGTGCGCGCGGCGTTGCGCCGCAGGGAACCGGCGAGGTCGGGCGGGAACCAGTAGGCGACGACGACGGCACCGTACAGGTGCCCGGCCGCCACCAGCGGGCCCCATTCCTCGGGAGAGGGGTTGGTGTTGTCGACCACCACCGACCGGCCGGCGGCCAGCGCCTCCTCGACGAGCCGCATCTGCCGGGCCTGCTTGTTGCGGGCGCCGCGCGGGAACCGGTCCTTGCCGACCAGCGCGCAGCGCCCGGCGAGGACCTGCCCGTAGAAGGTGGACTTTCCCGAGGCCTGGAGTCCGACCAGGACGGCCAGCTCGGGTCTGCCGGCCCCGCCCGGCCGGGCGTCCCCGGGGTTCTCGTTGTCCCCGGTGTTCTCCGCGTTCCTGGTGTTCTCGGTGTTCCTGACGTTCTCGGTCTCCTCGCCCTCCTCGCCGTCCCCGTCCACCGATCCGGTCACCGCGCTCAGCCTTCGGCCTTCTGCTCGGTCAGGCTCCAGGCGTACTGGAGCCAGTCCGCCACGGTGACGGCGGTCAGGCCCGCGCACACCAGGCGGGCCGCCCGCGGGGCGGCGGCGTAGGTGCCCACGAGTGCGCCCGCCACCCAGGCCGAAGTGCAGAACGGGCAGGACACCAGGTCGCCGACGGCCCGGCGCAGCCCACTGCCCCGCGAGACGTCCATCACCTCGTTGGCCTCGCTGTCGCGCTCGCGGCGGGTGAACGGTGCCCGGATGAAACTGGTGACCTTGTCCTTGGACAGCAGCCGGGAGGCCTTGAACGTCGCCGTGCCCAGGAGCGCCACGTCCCAGGGCGGTACCCCGTCGGGCAGCCGCAGCCCACGGCGGCGCGCCACCACGGCGAACAGCCCGACGCCCGCCGCGAAGGTCGTCGTCAGCGCCGCGTAGCCCCCGAGCGGGGTCTCCTCCTCGCCGTCGTACCGCTGCTCACCGTCCGTCATGGGTACCTCCTCGGGAACGCCTGCGGCCGGCCTGTGCCGGCCGGGGCCGAGTGCCCTTTCCCGCCCTGGCCATACGCGGTGCCCTCGCCGTGCCCCCGGATGGGACGGCGGGCCGGATCACCGGTGCCGCCGGGGCCGCGCTCCGGCCCGGGCCGTCGGCTCAGGCCCGTTCCGGCCGGCCGAAGAACTCCGCGTAGTCGGACGGCAGCTGGGCCAGCAGGTGATCGACCTGGCCGCCGGAGACCGCGTCGGCGACGGTGGACAGCACGGCGCTCGCGTCCCACTCCGCGGTCGCCTGCCGGGCGCCGGTCTGCCGGGCCACGCGCCGCAGGAACTCCTCGTGGCCGAAGGTCTCCGGCCGTCCCCGCTCCAGGCGCAGGGCGTCGTCCAGTGGGGCGGGCAGCTGTGCCGCCAGGTCGGCGGCCTCCTCGGGGGTGATCCGGGAGGCGAGCACCCACAGAACCGCCGAACTGACCTGCTCGGCCTCCTCCTGGCTGCGGTACTCCCCGCGGTCGCGGACCTCGGCGAGGAATTCGTCGAGCCTCATGGCCCCCTCCTTCCGTCTGCCCTTCTGCCGACCTGCCGGTCTGCCGACCTGCCGGTCTGCCGACCTGCCGGTCTGCCGGTCTGCCGGTCTGCCGGTCTGCCGGTCTGCCGGTCTGCCGGTCTGCCGGTCTGCCGGTCTGCCGTGGCCGGGTGCCCGTCGCCCGGGCGGCGGAAACGGGCACCGGCCGTCCGGGCGTACGCACCCCGCGGCGGCCGGCCGGCTCCCACCGGCGCGGGCCGGCCGCCGTGCCCCGCCGGGACGGCCTCACCGAGCCGGGTGCGGGACGGCGGCCCCTCAGGCCGCCGTCCCCTCGCCTCCCCGGCGGCCCGCCGTCTCCGCCCCGTCGTCCTGGCGGACCGGCGTCCGCACCCCGCCGTCCCGGTGGCTCGGCGTCCGCACCCCGCCGTCCCGGTGGATCGGTGTCCGCCCCCCGGTCAGCGGGACGCCCGTGCCGCCGCGGCGGGCCGCGACGATCTCGGCCGCGATGGACACGGCGGTCTCCTCCGGTGTGCGGGCGCCCAGGTCGAGGCCGATGGGCGACCTGAGCCGGGCCAGTTCCCGCTCGCTCAGGCCGGCTTCGCGCAGCCGCCGCAGGCGGTCCTCATGGGTGCGGCGCGACCCCATGGCGCCGACGAACGCGACCGGCATGCGGAGCGCTTCCGTCAGCAGCGGTACGTCGAACTTGGCGTCGTGGGTGAGCACGCACAGCACCGTCCGCGCGTCGGTCGGGGTGCGCCGCAGGTAGCGGTGCGGCCAGTCGGCCACGACCTCGTCGGCCTCGGGGAAGCGGGCCCGCGTGGCGAAGACCGGGCGGGCGTCGCACACGGTCACGTGGTGGCCGAGGAACTTGCCGACCCGCACCAGGGCCGCCGCGAAGTCGACCGCGCCGAAGACGATCATGCGGGGCGGTGGCAGGCTCGACTCGACGAGCAGGGTCAGTCCGCCGGGGCAGTGCGTGCCGTCCTCGGAGAGCTCCACCGTGCCGGTGCGGCCGGCCTCCAGCAGGGCCCGGGCCTCGGCCGCCGCCGTGCGGTCCAGCTCCCGGTGGCCGCCGAGGGTGCCCTCGTACGACCCGTCCGCGCGGACGAGCAGGGCGTGGCCGAGGAGTCCGGGCGGGCCCTCGGCGACCCGGGCGAGGGCGGCCGGCTCGCCGTGGGCGGCGGCCGCCAGCGCCGACCGGAGCACCGGCCGGGCGGGCGCGTCCGCGCGGACGGGAGTGACCAGGACGTCGATGGTCCCGCCGCAGGTCAGCCCGACGGCGAAGGCGTCCTCGTCGCTGTAGCCGAACCGTTCGCGCACCGTCCGCCCGTCCTCCAGGGCCTGGACGCACAGGTCGTACACCGCGCCTTCGACGCAGCCGCCGGAGACCGAGCCGATCGCGCCGCCCTCGCCGTCGACGGCGAGGGCGGCGCCGGGACCGCGCGGCGCACTGCCGCCGACGGCGACGACGGTGGCGACGGCGACGTCCCGGCCCTGCTCCAGCAGGCGCCCGAGCTCCCCGGCGATGTCAAGCACGCGGGGCCCCCGCCGCCAGGACGCGGTCGGGCCGGATCGGCAGGTGGCGGTGGCGTACGCCGGTCGCGTGCCAGACGGCGTTGGCGACGGCCGCCGCCGCGCCGACGATGCCGACCTCGCCGACGCCCTTGATGCCGACCGGGTCCTCCGGGTCGCCGTCCTCCACCCAGTCGGCCTCGATACGCGGCACGTCGGCGTGGGCGGCGACGTGGTAGCCGGCGAGGTCGGCACCGTAGGGACCGCCGGTGGCGCGGTCGCGGACCGCCTCCTCGTGCAGGGCCATGGAGATGCCCCAGGTCATGCCGCCGATGAGCTGGTTGCGGGCGGTGAGCGGGTTGACGATGCGGCCCGCGGCGAAGATGCCGAGCATGCGGCGCACCCGCACCTCGCCGGTGGTGACGTCGACGGCGACCTCGGCGAACTGGGCGCCGAAGGAGTGCCGTTCCTTCTGGGCGAGGGCGCCGATGGCCTCGGTGGTGTCGGAGCGCACCGTGATGCCCTCCGGCGGGATCTCGCCGGTCAGGGCGAGCCGCTCGCGCAGCTCCCGGGCGGCCTGGGTGACCGCCCAGGACCAGGAACGGGTGCCCATCGACCCGCCGGCGATCCAGGCGGGCCCGAAGGCGCTGTCGCCGATGTGCACCCGGACCCGCTCGGGGACCGTCTCCAGTGCGTCGGCGGCGACCAGGGTGAGGGCGGTACGGGCGCCGGTGCCGATGTCGGCCGCGGCGATCCGCACCGTGAAGGTGCCGTCCGGCTCGGCGGTCAGCGCCGCGGTGGAGGGCCCGGCGCCGGCCGGGAAGGAGGCGGCGGCCGTGCCGGTGCCCAGCAGCCAGCGTCCGTCGCGGCGCACGCCGGGGCGCGGGTCGCGCTCGGCCCAGCCGAACCGGCGGGCGCCCTCCCGGAAGCAGGCGGCGAGGTTGCGGCCGGCGAACGGCAGCCCGGACACCGGACCCCGCTCGGGCTCGTTGCGCAGGCGCAGCTCGATCGGGTCGAGGCCGCACTTCTCGGCGAGTTCGTCGAGGGCCGACTCCAGCGCGAAGGAGCCGGGCGCCTCGCCCGGGGCGCGCATCCACGTCGGTGAGGGCACGTCGAGCCGTACCAGCTCGTTGGCCGTGCGGTGGGCGTCGGCGTCGTACATCACGCGGGCCGGTCCGGCGCTGGGCTCGACGAACTCGTACACGGTGGACGTCCGGCTGAGCGCGCGGTGCTCCAGTGCGCGCAGCCGCCCGTCGGCGTCGGCGCCGAGCCGGACCCGCTGGACGGTGGGGCTGCGGTGCCCGGCGAGGGAGAACATCTGACGCCGGGTCAGCACGACGCGGACCGGGCGCCGCAGGACGCTCGCGGCCATCGCGGCGGCCACCTGGTGGGCGCGGATGCCCTTGCTGCCGAAGCCGCCGCCGACGTGCTCGGAGCGCACCCGCACCGCGGACGGGTCGAGCGCGAACAGGTTCGCCAGTTCGCTCTGGACCCAGGTGGTGCCCTGGTTGGAGTCGACGACCTCCAGCCGGCCGCCGTCCCACCGGGCGGTCGCCGCGTGCGGCTCCATGGGGTTGTGGTGCTCTTCGGGGGTGGTGTACTCGGCGTCCACGACGACGGCGGACGCGGCGAGCCG
The DNA here is from genome assembly GCF_040628835.1 of Streptomyces sp. NPDC006134. NCBI lineage: Bacteria > Bacillati > Actinomycetota > Actinomycetes > Kitasatosporales > Streptomycetaceae > Streptomyces > Streptomyces sp. NPDC006134. The sequence goes on from NZ_JBEXTV010000012.1 coordinate 87,618, forward strand.
GGCCTCCACGTCCCCCTTCTCCGTCACCGCCGGCATGTGCCCGTCCGCCGGGTAGGCGTCGGGGCGGCCGGCCGCGAAGGCGATGTCGTGCGGTTCCTCGTCGTAGTGCACGGCGAGGGTGTCGGCGGCCTCGCGGGCCTGCTCGGGCGTCTCGGCGACGACGAGCGCCACGGGCCAGCCCGCGTGCGGTATCCGGTCGTGCTGGAAGACGGCGGCGGTCGGGTCGGGGATGCCGAGCAGGCCGACGTAGTCGGTGGTCAGGCGCGGGGCGTTGCCGTGGTGGAGCACGGCGAGCACGCCCGGCATGCCGAGCACCGGGTCGGCGTCGACCGCGCGGATGCGGCCGCGGGCGACGGTGGACAGCACCAGCCAGCCGTGGGCGAGGCCGGTGAAGGGGATCTCCGCCGCGTAGCGGGCGGCTCCGGTGACCTTGTCGCGGCCCTCGACGCGGGTGCGCGCGGTGCCGACGGAGGGCGGGGCGGCGGCCGGCCGGATCGGGGCGGTGGTCATCGGGCGGCCTCCTCGGCGAGTTCGGTCAGGACGGCCACCGTGAGATTGCGCATGAGGGTCACCTTGTATCCGTTGTCGGGCAGCGGCCTGGCCGCCGCGAGCTCGGCGTCGGCCGCGGCGGCGAAGGCGTCGGCGGTCGCCGGGGCGCCGGTCAGCGCCCGTTCGGCCGCGCGGGCGCGCCAGGGCCGCGACGCGACCGCGCCGAAGGCCAGCCGTACGTCGCTCACGACGCCGTCGGTGACGTCGAGCGCGGCGGCGACCGAGCCGATCGCGAACGCGTACGAGGCACGCTCGCGCACCTTGCGGTAGCGGGAGCGGGCGGCGACCGGGGCGGGCGGCAGGGTGACGCCGGTGATCAGGGCGCCCGGCGGCAGGGCGGTCTCGCGGTGCGGGGTGTCGCCGACGGGGAGGTAGAAGTCGGCGAGCGGCAGCTCGCCCGGCCCGTCGGCGGTCTCGTACGTCACGACCGCGTCGAAGGCGGCCAGGGCCACGCCCATGTCCGAGGGGTGGACGGCCACGCAGTGCTCGGAGGCGCCGAGGACGGCGTGGTTGTGGTGGACGCCCTCGATGGCGGGGCAGCCGCTGCCGGGAAGGCGCTTGTTGCAGGGCTGGGTCACGTCGGCGAAGTAGCCGCAGCGGGTGCGCTGGAGCAGGTTGCCGCCGACCGTGGCCATGTTGCGCAGCTGTCCCGAGGCGCCGGCCAGCACCGCCTGGGCGAGCGCCGGGTAGCGGCGGCGGACCTCGGGGTGGGCGGCGAGGTCGCTGTTGGTGACGGTGGCACCGATGCGCAGGCCGCCGTCGCCGGCCGGTTCGATGTGGTCCAGGGGCAGGTCGCGGACATCGACGAGCTGGGCGGGGCGCTCGACGCCGGTCTTCATCAGGTCGACGAGGTTGGTGCCGCCGCCGAGACAGCGTGCGTCCGGGTCGGCGGCGAGCAGCGCCACCGCGCCGGAGACGTCGGTGGCACGCCGGTATCCGAACTCCCTCATACGGCCGCCTCCTCGGCACCGGCGGCCCGTGCGACGGCCTGGACGATCGCCACGTACGCGCCGCACCGGCACAGGTTGCCGCTCATCCGTTCCCGTATCTCCTCGGCGGTCAGGGGAGGCGGTCCCGCCTCGGGTCGTACGTCGTCGGTGGCGGCGCTCGGCCAGCCCGCCGCGTGCTCCTCGATGACCGCGACGGCCGAGCAGATCTGGCCCGGTGTGCAGTAGCCGCACTGGTAGCCGTCGAGGTCGAGGAACGCCTGCTGCACCGGGTGCAGTTCCTCGCCGTCGGCGAGGCCCTCGATCGTGGTGATCTCGCGCCCCTCGGCCGCCACCGCCAGTTGCAGGCAGGACACCGCCCGGCGCCCGTCGAGCAGGACGGTGCAGGCACCGCACTGCCCCTGGTCGCAGCCCTTCTTGGTGCCGGTCAGGTCGAGGCGCTCGCGCAGGGCGTCGAGCAGGGTGGTGCGGTGGTCGGCGGACAGCGTGTACTTCTCGCCGTTGACGTGCAGGGTGATGGTGCTGTGGGTCGGCGAGGGGGCTGGGCCCATGATCAGCCTTCCTTCCGTATCCGGATCGGGTCGGGGACGCGCTCCGGGCAGGCGGGTCAGGTCGGGTCGAGTCGTGTCGTGTCGTGTCGGAGGCAGGGGGCAGGGAGGGCAGGGATGCAGGGTGGTACGGGACGGTGACGGGTCTGCCGACGGATCTGCGGGCGGGTCTGCGGATGGGTCTGCGGGCGGGTCTGTGGACGGGGCTGCGGACGGGGCTGCGACGGGGCTGTGTGTGGTGGCAGGGGTGGTACGGGGCGGGTACGTGGCGGCCGGCCGGGCCGGGAACGTGTGGAGGCGGGAGGAAGCGAGCTCGTGACTTCCGGCCGCCGGGTGCCCGTGCCGGCCGTATCCGCCGTATGGTGAAGCACAACCGGACAACTGTCCGTTCACTGGAAACGTAGTGGACAGTTGTCCGCTTAGCAAGGGCCGGAATCCGGCCACGAGTTCGCGAGGAGGACGCGTGCGGCAGCCGGAGAAAGGCTCTCCTCTACGGTCGGACGCGCAGCGCAACCGCAAGCGCATCCTGGAGGCGGCGCTGACCGAGCTGACGCGCTGCGCGGACACCCCGCTGAGCGTGATCGCCAAGAAGGCGGGCGTCGGACAGGGGACGTTCTACCGCAACTTCCCCAACCGCGAGTCGCTCGTCCTGGAGGTCTACCGGTACGAGATGCAGCAGGTCGCCGACGCCGCGGCGCAGCTGCTGGCGACCCGGGAGCCCGAACGGGCGCTGCGCGAGTGGATGGACCGCCTGGCCCGTTTCGCCATGACCAAGGCCGGTCTGGCGGACGCGATCCGCCAGGCCACCAGCGCGCCGGGCAGCCCCGCGAAACCGGGCCCCTCCCCGGTGGTGGCGGCGGCCGAACTCCTGCTCCGCGCAGGCGAGGAGGCGGGCGTCATCCGCCCCGGCGTGAGCGGCGACGACTTCTTTCTCGCCATCGCCGGCCTGTGGCAGATCGACCCACGCGAGGACTGGCAGCCGCGCGCCGGCCGGCTGCTGGATCTCGTGATGGACGGGTTGCGGGCGGGGGCACCCGGCCGCTGACGGCCGGTCATCCCCTGAGGGGCGGGCCACCAGTCAGCCCCTGAAGGGCGGGCCGCTGGAAGTCGGCCACCCCGGCGGGCAGTCGACCACCCCCGGCGGGCAGTCGGCCACCCCCGGCGGACGGTCGGCCGCGCCTCGGAACGGCGAGCCGCCACACTGCCCGCCGCGGCAGTCTTGACGCGTGAATGACAACGATGGCTTGATGCGTTACGGGAGCGCTCCCACACCCCCCTGGAGGAAGGACCCCCCCATGCGCAGCACCCATCCCGCACGCTTACCGGCCCTCCCGGTTCTCGGCCTGCTGGCCACCTTGCTCCTGTCCCTCGGAGTGACGCTCGCCCCGCGCGCCGCGGCCGCACCGGCGGCGAAGGCGGCCGCGGACCCGGTGCGCATCATGCCGCTGGGCGACTCGATCACCGGTTCACCGGGCTGCTGGCGGGCGGTGCTGTGGAACCGGCTGCTGAGCGCCGGGTACACGGACATCGACTTCGTCGGCACCCTCGGCCCCCAGGGCTGCGGCCAGGAGTACGACGGCGACAACGAGGGCCACGGCGGTGAGCTGGTGACCGGCGTGGCCGACCGGAACCTGCTTCCGGCGCGGCTCGCCGCGACCCGCCCCGACATCGTTGTCATGCACTTCGGGACGAACGACGTCTGGAGCAACATCTCCCCGGACCGCATCCTCGCCGCCTACACCAGGCTGGTGGAGCAGATGCGGGCCGACAACCCGGACATGAAGGTCCTCGTCGCGCAGATCATCCCCATGAACCCCGCCACCTGCGCGGAGTGCGCCCAGCGCGTCGTCGAGCTCAACGCGCGCATCCCCGGCTGGGCCCGGGCGACGACCACCGACCGCTCTCCGGTGACCGTCGTCGACCAGTGGACCGGTTTCAGCACGGCCACCGACACCTACGACGGCGTACACCCCAACGCCTCCGGCGACGGCAAGATCGCCGCCCGCTGGTACCCGGCCCTGTCCGCACTGCTCGACGCGGGCACACCGGGAGACCCCGGTGATCCTGGCGATCCGGGTGACCCTGGTGACCCGGGCACCGGCGAGCCCGTCTGCACCGCGTCCTTCCGGGCCGTCTCCACCTGGCAGGGCGGCTACCAGGGCGAGGTCACGGTGACCAACGCGTCCGCCGCGCCCGTCTCCGGCTGGACCGCCACCGTCGTACCGTCCGGCGGCGCACGGGTCACGCAGGTCTGGAACGGCAGCCTCACCACGGCCGCCGACGGCACGGCCACGGTCGCCGCCGCGCCGTGGAACGGCACCCTCGCTCCGGGAGCGAGCACCACCTTCGGCTTCATCGCCGCCGCCTCCGGCGCGTCCGGCACCCCGTCGGCGGCCGTCGGCTGCACGGCACGGGCCGCCACTTCCTGACCCCGCCTCCGCCCCTCTCCGTGAGGCCCCTCTCCGTGAGGCCCCTCTCCCTGAAGCCCTTCTGCCTGAAGTCCTTCTGCCTGAAGTCCCTCTCCGTGAAGCCCCACTCCCCTGGAGCCGCCATGAGATCACCCACCGACACCGTCCCCCGCCTGGCCACCGTCGTGGCCGCCGTGCTGGGGCTCCTCCTGCCCCTGCTCGCCCTCGGCACCCCGGCCCACGCGGCGCCCACCGGCTTCCGCGTCGAGAACGGCCGGCTGCTGGAGGCGTCCGGCAACGACTTCGTGATGCGCGGCGTCAACCACGCCCACGCCTGGTACCCGGACCGGATCGACTCCCTGGCCCACATCAAGGCCAAGGGCGCCAACACCGTCCGTGTGGTCCTCTCCAGCGGTGACCGCTGGACCCGCAACGACACCGCGGACGTGGCGAACGTCGTCGCCGAGTGCAAGCGGAACCGCCTGATCTGCGTCCTGGAGGTGCACGACACCACCGGGTACGGCGAGCAGAGCGGAGCCGTCTCGCTGTCCCGCGCCGCCGACTACTGGATCAGCGTGCAGAGCGCCCTGACGGGGCAAGAGGACTACGTCATCGTCAACATCGGCAACGAGCCGTACGGCAACACCGGCTACGCGAACTGGACCGCCGACACGAAGGCCGCCGTCCAGAAGCTGCGGAACGCCGGATTCGACCACACGATCATGGTGGACGCGCCCAACTGGGGCCAGGACTGGGCGTTCACCATGCGCGACAACGCCGCCTCCGTGTTCGCGGCCGACCCCGACCGCAACACCGTCTTCTCCATCCACATGTACGGCGTCTTCGACACCGCGGCCGAGGTCGGCGACTACCTCGACCGCTTCGTCGCCGCGAAGCTCCCCGTCGTGGTGGGCGAGTTCGGGCACGACCACTCCGACGGCAACCCCGACGAGGACGCCATCCTGTCGGTGACGCAGCGGCTCGGCCTCGGCTACCTCGGCTGGTCCTGGAGCGGCAACGGCGGCGGGGTCGAGTACCTGGACATGGTCACCGGCTTCGACCCGAACCAGCTCACCCCGTGGGGACAGCGGCTCTTCAACGGCGCGAACGGCATCGCCGCCACGGCCGAGGAGGCCGCCGTCTACTCCGGCTCCGGCGGCGACACCACCGCTCCGACCGCCCCCGGGACCCCGGCCGCCTCGGCGGTGACGTCCTCGTCCGTGGCCCTGTCCTGGTCCGCCGCCACCGACGCGACCGGCGTCACCGGCTACGACGTCGTCCGGATCGGCGGCGGGGAGGAGACCGTCGTCGCCCGTACGACGGGCACCTCCGCCACGGTCACCGGCCTCGCACCGGCCACCTCGTACACCTTCGCCGTGTACGCCCGCGACGCCGCCGGCAACCGCTCACAGCGGTCCGGCACGGTGGCGGTGACCACCCCCACCGGTGGTCCGCCGGTCACGTGCGGGGTCGGCTACAAGGTCACGGGCCAGTGGCCCGGCGGCTTCCAGGGCGAGATCGTCCTGCGCAACACCGGCACCTCGGCGATCGACGGCTGGACCCTGCGCTGGACCTTCCCCGACGGCCAGCGCATCACCAACCTGTGGGGCGGCACGGCGGCGCAGGACGGGGCGGAGGTCACCGTCACGTCCGCCTCCTACACCGCCTCCCTCCCCGCGGCGGGCTCCGTCACCCTCGGCTTCACCGCGTCCCGGGGGTCCGCGAACCCCAGCCCCACCGCGTTCACCCTCAACGGTTCCGCCTGCACGGTGGGCTGACGTCCGGGTCCTGGGGCCCCGGGTCCGAGATCCGGAGCCGGGGGCCAGGACCGGGGCTCAGACCCTCCGGGGCCGGCGTCCTGGCCCCGGCTGGGAACCTGAGTCCCTGCTGGGAACCTGAGTCCCTGCTGGGAACCTGAGCGCCCCGGCCTCACAGCGGGCCGGGGCTCCTCCCGCCCTGGAGGTGTTCCAGGTCCGAGGGCCGGACCTGGACGACCACGACGGCGATCAGGGCGGCGACCAGGGCGAAGAGCGCCGCCATCACGAAGGCCGCCGACACCCCGGCGGACAGGACCTCGTCGGCCCAGCGTCCGGGCAGTTCCCCCGTGCGCTGGAACCGCATCCGCTCGGCCGGGGTCGCCTGGGCCAGGAAGCGGGGGATCTGCTTCTCGGCCTCGTTGGCGCCGGCCGTGCCGAACATCGTGACCAGGATGGACAGCCCGAGCGATCCTCCGACCTGCTGTGTGGCGTTGAGCAGGCCGGAGGCCGCGCCGGACTCCCGGGCGGAGACACCGGAGAGCGCCATGAGGGTGAGCGAGACGAACTCCATGCCCATGCCCAGGCTGAAGACCAGCATGGGGCCGAGGACGCTGCCCGCGTAGGTGGAGTGGACGTCGGTCAGGGTCAGCCAGGCCAGCCCCGCCGCCGCGAGGACCGCGCCCAGGACCATGAAGGGCTTGGGACCGTACCGGGGCAGGAACCGTGAGGCCAGTCCGGCGCCGATCGCGATGACCGCGCTGACCGGCAGGAAAGCGAGCCCGGCCCGCAGGGGGCTGAAGTCCAGCACGTTCTGCACGAAGAGGGTGAGGAAGAAGAACATGCCGAACATCGCGGCGGCGAGGCACAGCATGATGCCGTAGGTGCCCGCCCGGTTGCGGTCGGCGAACATGTGCAGCGGTGTGATCGGCTGTCCGGACCGCCGCTCGGTCAGCACGAACACCGCGAGGACGACGACGGCCACGGCGAACGAGGCCAGGGTGAGCGCGTCCCGCCAGCCGTCCTGCGCCGCCCTGATGAAGCCGTACACCAGCAGCACCATGCCGATGGTGGAGGTCAGCGCGCCGGTGATGTCGAAGTGGCCCGGGTGCCGCACGGACTCCCTGACCCAGCGGGGTGTGGCGAGGACGATCAGCAGCCCGATGGGGACGTTGACGAACAGCACCCACCGCCAGTTCAGCCACTCGACGAGCATCCCGCCCGCCAGCAGACCGATCGCGCCGCCGCCCGCCGACACCGCGGCGAACACCCCGAAGGCCCGGTTGCGTTCCGGGCCTTCGCGGAAGGTCGTGCTGATCAGGGCGAGGGAGGTCGGGGACGCGATGGCCCCGCCGACGCCCTGGAGAGCGCGGGCGGCCAGGAGTTGGCCCGAGTTCTGGGCGAACCCGCCGAGCAGGGAGGCGAGCACGAAGAGCAGCACACCGAAGACGAACACGCGCCGTCTGCCGAGGATGTCGCCGGCCCGGCCGCCGAGCAGCAGCAGACCGCCGAAGGCGAGTGTGTAGGCGTTGACCACCCAGGACAGGCCGGTGGTGGAGAAGTCCAGCGAGCGCTGGATGTCCGGCAGCGCGATGTTCACGATGGTGATGTCCAGGACCACCATCAGCTGACAGCACGCGATGACCAGCAGTGCCATCACGCTTCCGCCGCCGCCCTCCTGGGCGGTGGCGGGCGGCGCGGAGGTGGGGTGCGGACTGCTGCTCATGGCGCTCGCGCTCCTGAGGGGGCGGGCCCTCGGAAGGGGAGGGGGCGGTGAACGGCCGCGCCGACCTCATCGACCGCGTCGACCGCGGTGTCCACCGTTCGACCGTACGCCCGCGCCCCGGCCGTCACCAGTCGATCACCACGGCCGCCCGGGTGCCGTCGCGGCGGGCGGCGGGCCGGGGCACCGCGCCAGCCGGTCTGCCGCGGCGGTGACGCGCGGGCCGCCCGCCCCGGCCGGCCTCGGGCCCTCACCCTTCGCGAGCCCTCACCCTCCACGAGCCCTCACCCTCCACGGGCTCCCCCCCTCCACGGGCTCCCCCCTCCACGGACTCTCACCTCCACGAGCCCTCCCCCTCCACGAGCCCTCACCCTCCGCGGGTGCCCGGCCCGCACGACGCCCCGGCGCGTGCGCGCGGACCGCGAGTCGCACCACCGGGACCGGTCTCCTCGGGCCGGCCGCGGAACCGGTAGCGGCGTTCGGGCCGGCCGGTCGCGCCGTAGCGCAGGGAGACGTCGGCGTCGCCGACGGTGTGGAAGTACTCCAGGTAACGGCGCGCGCTCACGCGGGAGATGCCCGTCAGGGCCGCGCACTCGCTGGCGGACAGGGAACCGTCGGCGGCGCGCAGGACGCGTTCGACCAGTGCGGCGGTCTCCGTGCTCATGCCCTTGGGCAGGTCCGGGACCGGCGGGGCCGGGGCGGGGGCTCCGGCCAGGACGCGGTCGACATCGGCCTGGCTGCGCACGACCGCGCCGAGCCGTCGGCCCCGCCGGGCGGCGTAGCGCTCCAGGCGGGCCCGCAGGTCGTCGAACTCGAACGGCTTGAGCAGGTAGTCGACGACGCCGTGCCGGACCGCACCGCGCACCGCGTCCGCGTCGCGGGCGGCGCTGACGACCATGATGTCGCAGTCGTGTCCGGCGGAGCGCAACCGGGGGATGACCTCCAGGCCGAAGGTGTCCGGCAGGTACAGGTCGAGCAGTACCAGGCCGGGACGGAGGTCGTCGACGGCGGCGACGGCCTGCTCGCCGGTGCCGGCCACGCCGACGACGCGGAAGGGGGCGACGCGTTCGACGAACGCCCGGTGGATCCGGGCCACCATGAAGTCGTCGTCGACGACGAGCACGTCGATCACACCGGCCGCACCGGACGTCCCGCCCGTGGCCGGTGCTTCCTGCGTGCTGGTCATCGAACTGCTCCTTCCGTTTCTTCCACTCCTTCCGCTCCTCCCACCGGCACGTCGGCCCGACCCGTCGGCCCGGCGCATCGGCTCCGGTCCGGCGGCACGACGGAGGGGCGGCCGGCGCGCCGGACCGCCATGATGGCGCCCCCTCGCGGGGAAGGAAAGGGATATCGGGCGCCCCCGGGAAACCGTGACCTCAATGACCACAACCTCCATTGGTTCCGGAAGGCAGACAGCCCCCGCGCGGACGGGCACCATGTGGCCCTCATCCCCCTGCCCCCAGGGCATCTCTCACCGACAGACGCAACCGACAGGTGGTGGCACTCGTGCGCCTGCGCACCCCCCTCGCCCTGCTCGGGGCCGCCGTGCTCGTCCTCGTGGGACCGCCGCTGCTCTCCGCCGGCGACGGCACCGAGACCGGCACACAGATCCCGGGCCTGCGCCTCATGGTCCCCAACACACCCGGCGGCGGCTACGACATCACGGCCCGTACGGCCGCGAAGGACGCCGAGGACGCCGGCCTCACGCACAACATCGAGGTGTTCAACCTGCCCGGTGCCGGCGGCACCGTCGGGCTGAGCCGGCTGGTGAGCGAGCACGGCAACGGCAGGCTCGCGATGTCGATGGGCCTCGGCGTCGTCGGCGCCGTCCGCTCCAACCACGCCCCCAGGACGCTCGCCGACACCACCCCGATCGCCCGGCTCACCGAGGAACAGGACGTCGTGGTCGTCGGCAGGGACTCCCCGTACCGGACGATCGACGAGCTGATCGGCGCCTGGCGGAAGAACCCCGGCAAGCTTCCGGTGGGCGGCGGCTCCTCCCCCGGCGGGCCGGACCACCTCGCGCCGATGCTGATGGCGCGGGCCGCCGGCATCTCCCCCAAGGCGGTCAACTACATCCCCTTCGACGGCGGCGGCGAGCTGCTCGCCTCGATCCTCGGCGGCAAGGTCGCCTTCGGGGTCTCCGGCGTCGGCGAGTACCTGGACCAGATCAAGGCGGGCGAGCTGCGGGTGCTGGCGGTCACCGGCCCGCAGCGGGTGGCCGAGCTGAAGGACGCGCCGACGCTCAAGGAGTCCGGCTACGACGTGGACTTCACCAACTGGCGCGGCATCGTCGCCCCGCCCGGCCTGTCCGACGCCGAGCGGGACAAGCTGATCCGTCTGGCCGAGGAGCTCCACGACTCCCCCGAGTGGCAGAAGTCCCTGAAGCGCAACGGCTGGGACGACGCGTTCCTGACCGGGAAGAAGTTCGGCGCGTTCCTGGAAGCCCAGGACCAGCGCGTGGTGTCGGTACTGAAGGAGCTGGGACTGTGACGGCACGGACGGACCGCGCGCCGGACGAGGGAAGGACGGCCGGGCGGCGCCCGGGACTGCGCCCCTGGCTGCGCGACCACTCCGAACTCGGCGTCTGCGCCCTGCTGCTGGCGCTCGGCGTGCTCGTCCTGACCGACGCGCTCGCGATGGACGTCGACATCGCCCAGCGCGGCCCGGTCGGCCCCAGGACCGTACCGGCCGCTGTCGGCATCGGCCTGCTCGTCATCGCGGCCCTGCTCGCCGTCGACGTCCTGCGCGGCGGCCGGGGCCGGGCCGAGGGCGGCGAGGACGTCGATCTGTCGGAGCCCGCCGACTGGCGCACCGTGCTGCTGCTCGCCGGGATCTTCCTCGGCGCGGCCGTCCTCATCGAACCCGCCGGCTTCCCCGTCGCGGGCGCCCTGCTCTTCTGGGGTGCGGCCTTCGCGCTCGGCAGCCGCCGCCTCGACCGGGACCCGCTGATCGCGGCCGTGCTGTCCCTGGTCACCTACGCCGTCTTCGACAAGCTGCTCGGAGTGCCGCTGCCCGGCGGCCCGCTGATGGGAGTGCTGTGACATGAACGCCCTGACCTCCCTCCTGGACGGCTTCGGCACGGCCCTCACCCCGCTCAACCTGCTGTGGGCCGCGCTCGGCGTGCTGCTCGGCACGGCGATCGGCGTCCTGCCGGGCATCGGCCCCGCGATGGCGGTCGCGCTGCTGCTGCCGGTGACGTACGGGCTCGACCCGACCGGCGCGTTCATCATGTTCGCGGGCATCTACTACGGCGCGATGTTCGGCGGCTCGACCACGTCGATCCTGCTCAACACCCCTGGTGAGAGCGCCGCCGTCGTCGCGGCCATGGAGGGCAACCCCATGGCCAAGTCGGGGCGCGGCGCCCAGGCGCTCGCGGCCGCCGCCATCGGTCACTTCGCGGGTGGCCTGATCGGCACGGTCCTGCTGGTGGCGCTCGCGCCGACGGTCGCGGACCTGGCGGTGGACATCGGCGCGCCGGACTACTTCGCCCTGATGGTGCTGGCGTTCATCGCGGTGACGTCCGTGCTGGGCTCCTCCCGCGTCCGCGGCCTGGCCTCCCTGCTGATCGGCCTCACCATCGGCCTGGTCGGCCTGGACCAGATGACCGGGCAGCAGCGCCTGACCTTCGGCTCCCTCCAGCTGGCCGACGGCATCGACGTGGTGATCGTCGCGGTCGGTCTCTTCGCGATCGGCGAGGCCCTGTGGGTCGCCGCCCATCTGCGGCGCCGGCCGGCCGAGCCGATCCCGGTGGGCCGGCCCTGGCTGGGCCGCGCCGACGTGCGGCGGACGTGGAAGTCCTGGCTGCGCGGCCCGTTCATCGGCTTCCCGTTCGGCGCGATCCCGGCGGGCGGCGCCGAGATCCCCACCTTCCTGTCGTACGTCACGGAGAAGCGCCTGTCGAAGCACCAGGACGAATGGGGCAAGGGCGCGATCGAGGGCGTCGCGGGCCCGGAGTCGGCCGCCTCGGCCTCGGCGGCGGGCACCCTGGTCTCCATGCTGACGCTCGGCCTGCCGACCACGGCGGTCGCGGCGGTGATGCTGGCCGCCTTCCAGCAGTACGGCATCCAGCCGGGGCCCCTGCTGTTCGAGCGCGAACCCGACCTGGTGTGGGGCCTGATCGCGTCCCTCTTCGTCGGCATGGTGCTGCTGCTCGCCCTCAACCTGCCGCTGGCACCCCTGTGGGCGAAGCTGCTGCGCATCCCGCGCCCCTATCTCTACGCGGGCATCCTCTTCTTCGCGGCCATCGGCGCCTACGCGGTCGGCGGCGAGGTCGTCGACCTGGTGATCCTGCTGGTCATCGGCCTGGTCGGGTTCGGCATGCGGCGCTACGGCCTGCCGGTGCTGCCCGCCGTCATCGGCGTCATCCTCGGCCCGGGCGCCGAACAGCAGCTGCGGCGCGCCCTGCAGATCAGCGACGGCAGCGTCACGGGCCTGGTGAACACGCCGTTCGCGGTGACGGTGTACGCGGTGATCGCACTGCTGCTGGCGTGGCCGCTGGTGAGGCGGGCGGCGAGCCGGGGCCGGACCGGAGTCTGACCTCCGCCGCCCGCCCCCGCCCTGGGCTGCTCAAAAGGCCGCCGGTGACGTGGAGCGCGTCACCGGCGGGCGGGCCGAGGCGGGCCGGCGGGATCGACGATGTGGATGCCGGAAAGATCGAGGCCGTGCGGGCGGGATGCGGTCCGCAGCGGCGTGGAATCGGCCGGGGCTGCGGCCGCCCTTGCCGCCCCTGGCCTCGACGGCGCGCGGTCCGCCGCGGGTCGGCTCGCGCCGGAGGTCGCTTCGCCGCCGAGGGTGCCTTCCGTTGCCGACAGGCGCCGACTCCGCCGATCACGAGTCCGTACGCGCTCCTGTTCTCGGGCGAAGCGCGTCGACGAGGAGGTCGAGCAGGCGGTCGGTCCGCTCTTGAGGAGCACCGTCCGTGATGGCGACGAACACGCCGATGAGCGGTGTGGTGATGTCGTCGGGGTCGATGTCCGCACGGAGGGTGCCCGCCGCGACGCCCTGTTCGAGGATGGCGGCGATCGTGGCGGTGACGCGCTCTCGCGAGGGAGTGGCGATGCGCCCGGAGGCGAATCCGGTGCGCAGGGTGTCCATCATCCCGCGCTTGGTGGCCACGAAAGCGGCGTAACGGCCCATCCAGGCCCGCAGGGCGATGTCGGCGGGGTGCCGGTCGAGCAGGGCCGGGACGCTCTCGGTGACGGCATCGAGTTCGGTGGCGTAGACGGCGTCGACGAGGTCTTCGCGGGTGGGGAAGTGGCGGTGAACCGTGAGGTCATCGCCCCTTTGCTGCCGCGACGCCAGGTCACCTCGGCGAACCGGCCGGCACCGGCCTCGACCGCGAGGACGGAGACGGCCCGTGGCGGGGCGCGGTAGCAGGGCAGCGTGGGCGGACCGAGACCGCCGTAGGCGGGCCGGTGCGGCCGGGCGTCCTCCGGGTGGGCGGCCTCCTTCCCGGTCAGCGCCAGGACGTAGGACAGCCCTCGCTCCCGGGGCCCGGTCCCGAAGGGGGTGCTGACGCCGTAGCCGGCATCGGCGACCACGACCGGCGCCTTCGGCTGCCAGTCGGCGAGTCTGCCGAGCAGGCCGGGCGCCAGACGCCACTTCTCCTGGCGGGCGACCTCGTCGGGGGCTCCTTGCCCCGCGGCGGCGGTCCGGCTCGTCCGTCCACTCGCGCGGCAGATACAACTGCCGGTTCAGCGGGCAGGAGGCGGTGCCGGCGGCCGTGTGCACGCTGACCGCGGTCTGGCAGTTCGCCCGTTTACCGACCGCGCCGCAGTACTGCCGGGCCACCCCCACCGACGCGGTGCCGCGCTTGAGGAACGACACGTCGTCGACCACCCACACCCCGGGCGTGATCACCTCCGACAGCCGCTCGGCGATCCGCCGCCGCATCGGCAGCGGATCCCACGGCGACTGGTTCACGAACTGCTGCAGGGCCTGCATGTTCCCGTCCGGCAGCCGCTCGGCCATCGGCTGGACCGGCTTCCGCCGGCCGTCCGGCATCAGGCCCGCAGACAATACGCGCCCCACCGCCGCCGATCCCGCCGCGGCAACGACCCGAACACATCCGCAGCGAACCCCGCCAGCTCACCCCGGAGCCGTTTCACCTCCCCCAGCTTCACTTTGGGAGGCTGCCCACCACCAGCCGGGATCACTCGACGTAACGAAGCACTACCAGGCGGCGCGACGCGGACGGTGAACCGCCTTCGGCGGCAACGCCGAGGCACGACAGCGGTTCACGACAACGGTTTACGACAGGCCCAGTCGGCTACGCGGGGCCCGCTGCCTGGCTCCGCCCCGGCGATCTCCTCGACGCGGCCGCGATCGGAACACCCTCGCCCACGCCTCCGCGCAAGTAGCCAAACCCGCGAACAGTGCCGACGGCCCTGACCAGCCCTCGGCGCTTGTCCGCGCAGGCGGCTTCTGCGTCCCCAGCCGTCAGGATGAGGCGGAAGCCGCCTCCGCACGCCCCAGAAGGATCTACAGCACCACACCGGCAACGGCCGAACACCCCACGTAATAACGCGGATATGAAAGCACCCTCGCCCGGTTCCTCGTCGGCCACCGGCGACGACGGGGCGCGGAGGCGGCTGGACGCGTCCGCCTACCTCGGCGCGCCCGAGCGGCTGGAGCACCTGGCGATCATGCGGGTCTTCTGCGGGACCCTGCTGGCAGATCCGGCCGTCCCGGACGTCCTGGCGAAGTTCGTCAGGACGGGGTCCTGCCGCCGGGCTCGACGCCGACACCCTCACCGTCCGGCTGGAGCAGCTGGTGCGGTGGGGGGGGGGGGAACCTGTTGCGCAGCAGCCACACCGTGAGGGCGTCCAGCATCAGCGAGTACCAGCGGTCCCGTGCTCGCTACCAGCTGTCGAAGCCGGGCGAGCGCATCCAGCGGGACGCCGATGCTGCCTTGGCCGAGGCGGACGCCGCCCGTGCGGTGAGCAACGAGTCGATCCACATCCGTGAGAATCCGTGCGTGGTGGAGGCCGCGGCGGACGCCGCCTGCCTTCGGCCGCTGGTGTGCACCTCCGGCAGCGCCGCCACGGTGGTCCTCATGCCGCTCGACGCCCTCGCCGCCACCGGCTGCCGTTTCGCGTACCACGGCGATTTCGACTGGCCGGGCATCGTTCTGGCGAACCGGATCATCCGCCGTTACGGAGCCCTGCCCTGGCGCATGGGTGCCGAGGACTACGAGCGCCTGGCCGCTCGAAGTCGGTCCGAGGGAATCCCGCAGCCTCCGCTCGGCGGACAGCCCGTCAGCGCGGCCGGGGACCCGCGTCTCTCCCCCTCCATGACCGCCCTCGGCGTCGCGCTCCACGAGGAGGCCGCCCTTGACCTTCTGGTGGACGACCTTTCAGGTCGATCGCAGGAAGGACTTGGGACACGCGGCGGATACCCGGGGTCCGAGCCCAGGTTCTGGGAGCCACCCGGGAGCCGCCGCGCTCTCCGGGCCCCTCCATCCAACCCTGCGAAAAGGCTCATCGCGAGGCAAGTCATACGACCCATCGGCCGGTCGCGGCGCACATCGGCGGCCGGTCGCGCGGGACCAACAGTGGAACGCCCTACGGTCGTGAGGCTCTTTCGCTATTGTCCCGGTTGGCGTCCGTCCGCAGCGCGGACTGTGGGAGGACCTGGGTTGGACGGCAGGGGGGTGCGGTGTGCTGAGCGAGAGCGACGTTCTGAACGCTGTACGGCAGCATGTCCAGGACCAAGCGGGAACTTCCGGACTGAGTCTGCCGGACACGGTGGAAATCACCTGGTTCTCCCTCCTGGAGGGTGAGACCGTGCGATGCATCGAGAGCAGGAAAGAAGCCCCGCAGGAGCATTACGGCTCGATCGATCTGTCGAGCCGGCCGGTCTATGACGACCTGGGCAATTACCACGTGGCGCCGCCGAAGAGCCCAGAGGAGAAACTGACGCTGAAGCTGGTGCGACGCGGAACGGTGGTCGACGAGTCATGTTCGTGCAGTAACGGCAAGGTGCCTTGCCCCCGCTGTAGCGGCCGGGGCGATCTGCCCTGCGAGGAGTCGGTGATCTGCCCGGCCTGCCGCGGTGTGGACTCCTGTCTGCGCTGTGACGGCACCGGAACCAAGATCCGAAAGCTCCCCGAGGACCGCGGCCCGGTGGACGAACGTACTCTGTGCCGGCGCTGCGGGGAACGAGACGCCGCGTGTACCACCTGTCATGGCAGGGGCCGCGTCACCTGCTCCCAGTGCGGCGGCAGAGGACAGCGCAGCTGCCCCGACTGCAACCGCGCCGGAACCCAGGACCATGAAAAATGCAGAGGCGCTGGCCGGATCGTGACGTGGACCGAGGGCACCATCTCCCGGACTCCGAAGAAGGACACGGTAAGAAAGCCCGAAGCAGGCATGCCGGACCGTGTCCGGAAGGCGGCTCACGAAAGCGGCCACTGGTACACCATGCATCTGAACGACGATCAGCCTGTGCCCGCGGACGCGACCAGCGAGTTCCGCCGTGCTGTACAGCCGTACCTGTCACCGGTCAAAGGTGAGATCGCATGGCAGGCAACGTTCAAACACCTGAAACTGGCGCGCGCGGTGGCACCGCAGCACCCGCACCGTGTCTACTACGTCATTCCCACGGCCGGTTCGCCCAGGGTGGTCATCCTGCCTTCGCAACGGCGCCTCTGGCAGATCGCCGCAGTGGTTCTCGGGGCCCTCGTAGCACTGATCACGCTTCTGCGCCTGTTGTCGTGACCGTGCCTGAGCAGGCACCGGCCAAGTGTGCGCAACCAAACCACTGCCGCCGGGCAGTCCGCGCACATGCTGAGCACAGCCCGGTCTCCCCGTCACCTTGGATTCCCCTGGCACCGGTCACCCCTCCCCCGGAACACAAGTGCGGCGTGCGGAAGACGGCCGGCTCCCAGTGTGGCGGCAGAGGACAGCGCAGCCCCCGACTGCGATCGCGCCGGAAGACGGCGTCGGAGCCCTCCTGGACAGCCCCCGTTCACGGGGCTGAGCCCGCGGCAGTTCGGCAAGCGGGGCACCCGCGCTGCGCCGCGAGGGCGCGGATCCGGTCCGCAAGGGCCGGCGCCGGAGCCTGTCACGGGCGGAACGGGTCCTGCCGGTCGCCGCGTACTGGCGCACGAACCTCACTCTGCGGCAACCGGCTCCGCCGTTCGGGGTGCCGAAGACGGCCGTGGGCCGCATCATCGACCATCTCGGCCCGTCGCTCGCGCTCCAGCAGCGCAAGCGGGCCGTGGGCACCGGCGCGAAGCACCGGCTGGTCTTCGTCGACCGGCTCCAGGCCCCCTTGTGCACCTTTGGCACGTGGCCCCACGACGTGCTCGCCTGCTGGTTCGACGTGGACCGCTCCACCATCACCCGGGCCGTCGACGAGGTGCGGCCCTGCTCACCGAGCGAGGGCGCACCGTCAGCCCCGGAGTGCGGCCGCGGACCCTGGCCGAGGTCGTCGGCCACCTCGGCGCCGGCGGCAGGACCGGGATCGTCGATGGAACCGAGATCCGGCGGCCGGCCGCCGGACGCAAGGACCGGGACACGTTCCTCTGTGGCAAGAGCAAGCAGAACACCGTCAAGTCCATGGTGCTCACGGCCGGGGAGGGCCGGCTGCTCTTCTGCAGCCCGGCCAGACCCGGAAGCTGTACGGACATCGCCCACGCCCGCCGGCCAGGGCAGGTCGAGCTCCTGGTCAGCGGTCCCGCCGTGGAGTTTCTCGCCGATGCCGGCCGCCAGGGGCCGGGCGCCCAGACCAGCGGCCGGGTGGTGACACCACCGCACCGCAAGTACAAGAAGAACGCTCCGGACCGGTACGAGCAGATGTATGAACGACGGCGCGGGCACATTCCTCACGACACATCCGCGTCGAGCGCGGCATTTCCCATCTGACGAACTGACGGGCGCCGACCCGCCACCTTGGCCGCCGTGAGCACATGAGCGACATCGTCCAAGCCATCGTCCGCCTGCTGTCCCATCAGCAGGCCGCGAACCTGCCGTCGGCGCGGTAGAGGTGAACACCGAGCCCTGCCGCCCTCCTCGGCGTCTCCCTGCCTGCCGTGCACGAGTTCGTCAGCCGCAGAGGGGCTCCTCGAACGGCAGCATCTCCAGGAGTGGGTGATCGACAACCCTCATGTCCTGGGCGGGTCGGTACTCGTGATCACCGCGGAGTTCGACCGGAGGGCCGTCGCTGACGGGGGTGCCGGCACGGGACCGACTGGACGTCCTCGGGCTGAACGCCACCGGCCGCCTCGTCGTGGACGAGCTGAAGCGAGGAACGGCCGACCGGGATGCTGTGGCCGGGCATCACCCCTACAGTTCAGATCTCGCCGGCGCCGCCGAGGAACGACAGCCGTACCTTGCGGTCGGGGTTGTCCCGGTTGGTGTCCACCAGGCACACCGACTGCCACGTCCCCAGTTCCAGCCGTCCGCCCAGGACCGGCAGGGTCGCGTGGGGTGGGACGAAGGCGGGCAGGACGTGGTCGCGGCCGTGGCCGGGGCTGCCGTGGCGGTGCTGCCAGCGGTCGTCGGCGGGCAGGAGGGTGTGCAGGGCGGCCAGGAGGTCGTCGTCGCTGCCCGCGCCCGTCTCGATGACGGCGATCCCGGCCGTGGCGTGCGGGACGAAGACGTTGAGGAGGCCGTCGCGGCCGGCGGCCGCCTCGCGCAGGAAGGACTCGCAGTCGCCGGTGATGTCGACGACCCTCTCCCGGGAGCCGGTGGCGACGTTCAGGACGCGGGTGGTGAAGGCATCTGACATGGTTCCCATCCTGACGCATGCGCCGGACTCCGGCCGGGAGGGGCCGGGCAGGGGGCGGGAAGATCCGTGGCCGGGACACTGTTGGTAGAAACGTGAACAACACGCGTGAGGTCGAGGTCGTCGTCGTCGGCGCGGGCCAGGCGGGCCTGTCCGCCGCCTTCCACCTGCGGCGCACGGGGTGGGAGCCGGAGCGTGACTTCGTCGTGCTCGACCGCTCCCCCGGCCCCGGCGGCGCGTGGCAGTTCCGCTGGCCGTCGCTGACGTACGGCAGGGTGCACGGCATGAACTCCCTGCCGGGGATGGAACTGACCGGCGCCGATCCCGCGCGGCCGTCCGCCGAGGTGGTCTCCGAGTACTTCGCCGCGTACGAGCGCGCCTTCGGCCTGCGGGTGCGGCGGCCCGTCGACGTGCGGGCGGTGCGCGAGGGGGACGGTGGCCGGCTGCGGGTGGAGACGTCGGCCGGGGTGTGGACGGCGCGGGCGCTGATCAACGCGACCGGCACCTGGGAGAGGCCGTTCTGGCCGCGCTATCCGGGCCAGGAGACGTTCCGGGGGCGCCAGCTGCACACCGCGCAGTACGCCGGGCCGGAGGAGTTCGCCGGGCAGCGGGTGGTCGTGGTCGGCGGGGGCGCCTCGGGCACGCAGCACCTGCTGGAGATCGCCCCGTACGCCGCGGCCACCACGTGGGTGACCCGGCGTCCGCCCGTGTTCCGGGAGGGACCGTTCGACGAGAACGCCGGCCGGGCGGCGGTCGCGCTGGTGGAGGAGCGGGTACGGCGGGGGCTGCCGCCCGGGAGTGTGGTGTCGGTGACCGGGCTGCCGCTGAACGACGCGATCCGGCGGGGCATCGCGGACGGGGTCCTGGACCGGCGGCCCCTGTTCGAGCGGATCACGCCCGACGGGGTGGAGTGGGCGGACGGACGGCGCGTGGCGGCCGACGTCATCCTGTGGGCGACCGGATTCCGTGCCGCCCTCGGCCATCTGGCACCGCTGCGCCTGCGCGAGCCGGGCGGCGGCATCCGCGTGGAGGGGACGCGCGCGGTCGCCGACCCGCGGATCCATCTGGTCGGTTACGGGCCGTCGGCCAGCACCATCGGCGCCAACCGGGCGGGCCGCGCGGCCGTACGGGACATCAGGCGGCTGACGACGGCCGGGCCGGAGGCGGTCGCCGCGTGACGCTCCGCCGGGTCAGCGGGCCGCCGCGGACGCGCTGCGCTGGTGGCGGTTGAACTCCTCGACGTTGCGCTGGTGTTCGCGGTAGTCGGCGGTGAAGCGGGTGTCGCCCGGCTTGACCGTGACGAAGTACAGCCAGTCGCCCGGCGCCGGGCTGATCGCGGCGCGCATCGCGGCCTCGCCGGGGTTGTCGATGGGCGTGGGCGGCAGGCCCATGCGCTGGTAGGAGTTGTACGGGCTGTCGATCCGCGTGTCCTTGACGGTCGTCCGCAGCGTGGAGCGGTTCAGCGCGTAGTTGAGGGTGGAGTCCATCTGGAGCGGCATGCCGCGCTCCAGGCGGTTGAAGATCACCCGGGCGACCTTGCCCATGTCCGCCTCGTCGGCGGCCTCGGCCTGCACGATGCTGGCGATGGTGACCGCCTGGTAGACGTTCATGGCGTTGCGCTGGGCGCCGGCGGCGATGGGGGCGCCGTTGAACTTCTTGTCGGCCGTGTCGACCATGGCGGTCAGCAGCTTCTCCGGCGTTGCCTTCTCGTCGAGCGGATACGTCGCCGGGAAGAGGTACCCCTCGGGGTTGCCCTCCGCGTCGTTCGGCAGCCTCAGGTGCGCCTTGGCGAGGGACTTCCGGGTGGTCCCGGGCGGCAGGGCGAGGGCCTTGTCGACGGCCTGGTAGACCTGGCTCGCGCGCCATCCCTCGGGAATCACCAGGGAGGTCGGCCGGGCCTCCTCCTCGTCGCCCAGGGCCAGCAGCGGCACCGCCACGGCGGTGCCGGCCACGACGGCTCCGGTCGCGATCAGGACGAGGCGGCCCCGGCGCGTCAGCCGGATCGTGTTCCTCGTGCTCGCCGTGGTCGTCGTGGTCGTCGTGCTCCGTGACGGGGTGTTCATCTGCATGCGGGCACGGTAACCCTCGAATCACCGCAAACCCGGCATATCTTCATCTTGTCAGGTCCAGTCGGGCGTCCCGGCGGACCAGCGCCGCGTAGCGCCCGTCCCGCTCCAGCAACTCCTCGTGCGTGCCCCGCTCGGCCACCCGCCCCGCGTCGAGGACCACGATCTGGTCGGCGCCCCGGACGGTGGACAGGCGGTGCGCGATGGTGATGGTGGTGCGGTGGGCGGACAGGGCGTCGACGGCCTCCTGGACGGCGGCCTCGGTACGGGTGTCCAGGGCACTGGTCGCCTCGTCGAGGACGAGGACGGGCGGGTCGCGCAGGATGGTGCGGGCGAGGGCCAGGCGCTGTTTCTCGCCGCCGGAGAAGCGGTGGCCGCGCTCGCCGACGACGGTGTCGTAGCCGTCGGGCAGGGACGCGATGCGGTCGTGGATCTGGGCCGCCTGCGCCGCCGCGACCAGTTCGTCGTCGGTGGCGTCGGGTTTGGCGAAGCGCAGGTTGTCGGCGACCGAGGCGTGGAAGAGGTACGTCTCCTGCGAGACGACGCCGACCGCGCGGGCGAGGGTGTCGAAATCCAGGTCGCGCACGTCGACCCCGTCGAGGGTGACCCGGCCGCCGGTCACGTCGTACAGGCGCGGCACCAGGTGGCCGAGGGTGGACTTGCCGGCGCCGGTCGGGCCGACGACCGCGAGGCTGCCGCCCGCCGGGACGGTGAGGTCGATGCCGTCGAGGACGGGAGCGTCCTGGCCGTCGTAGCGGAACTCGACGTTCTCGAAGCGGACCTCGCCCTTGATCCGGTCGAGGTGGACGGGGTCCTTCCGTTCGGTGATGTCGATGGGGAGGTCGAGGTACTCGAAGATGCGCTGGAAGAGGGCGAGCGAGGTCTGGATCTGCACGCCGGTCGACAGCAGGCTCACGGCCGGGCGGAACAGGCCCTGCTGGAGCGAGACGAAGGCGACGATGGTGCCGAGGGAGACGCCGGGGCCGCCGAAGTGGAGCGCCAGGCCCGCGGCCCAGTAGATGACGGCGGGCATCGCGGCCATGACGATCGTGATGACGGCCATCCGCCAGCGGCCCGCCATGCTGGACCGCACCTCCAGCTCGACCAGGCGTTCGGACTCGTCGGAGAAGGCGCGGGTGAGCGAGTCGGCGCGACCCATGGTGCGGCCGAGCAGGATGCCGCTGACGGAGAGCGACTCGGTGACCGCGGCGGCCATCGCGGCCATCTGCTTCTGCCGCTGGGTGGTGATCTTCCGGCGTTCGCTGCCGACGCGGCGGCTGATCCAGACGAAGACGGGAAGCAGGACGAGGGAGACGACGGTCAGCCGCCAGTCGAGGGCGACCATCGCGACGACGGTGGCGACCACGCTGGTGAGGTTGGAGACCAGGGAGGTGGCCGTGGAGGTGACGGTGGCCTGCATGCCGCCGATGTCGTTGGCGATGCGGGACTGCACCTCGCCGGTGCGGGTCCGGGTGAAGAACGCGAGCGACATGCGCTGCAGGCGGCCGTAGACCGCGGTGCGCAGGTCGTGCATGACGCGCTGGCCGACCGTCGTCGAGATCAGCGTCTGGAGCACGCCGAAGACGCTGGTGAGGACGGCGCTGAGGATCATGCCCAGGGCGAGCAGGCCCAGCAGGCCCGTGCGCCCCTCGGGGATCGCGACGTCGAGGATCTCCTTCAGCAGGAAGGGCGTGGCGACCGAGACCAGCGACGAGGCGGCGACCAGCAGGCCGACGACCGCCAGTCGGCCGCGGTAGGGGCGGAAGAGCCGCAGGATACGGCGCACCTGCCGGGGCTGTTCCGCGGCGTCGGCGGGCGGGGTCCAGGTCGGCTGGTGATCGGGATGCATGGGCTCCTACGGGGGATGGAGGATGAGGGATGGGGCGACGGGTGGAGGAGTGGGCGGCCACCAGACCGCCGACCCCACAGGTACCGCCGGCCCCGCGGATATCGCGGATGCTGCGGGTACTGCGGGTACTGCGGCACCCTGACGGACCTTAGCTCATTGTTACCTATACTCACAATGAATGTCGTGCTGATATCGTTCCCCCATGACCAGCCCCGACCCCGACGGCCTGCTCGCCGAGCAGTTGCTGCGGCTCACCCGCCGGGTGCACCGCATCCAGAAGCGCCACCTGGAACAGCGCGACCTCGGCATCACGCCGGCCCAGTCCCGGCTGCTGCGCACCCTGGCGCACTATGCCTCGCCGCCCCGCATGGCCGATCTGGCACAGCGGCTGGAGGTCGTGCCCCGGGCCGTGACGACGCTGGTCGACGGGCTGGAGGCAGCCGGGAAGGTGCGCCGGGTGCCGGATCCGGCCAACCGCCGGGTCATCCGGATCGAGCTCACCGCCGACGGCCGCACGGCCCTGCGTGAGCTGCGCCGCGCCCGCAGGTCGGCCGCGGAGGAGATCCTGGCGCCCCTGACGGGCGAGCAGCGCAAGGCGCTCGGGAGGCTGCTGGACACGCTGATCGACGGGGCGCCGGTACGGGACTGCGGCGGCGGCGCGTCCGTGTGACGGGAGACGGCCGGTGACGGGACCATGGGCCGGGAAATGGTCGGTGGCGCGTCCGTAGCCCGGGAAACGGTCGGTGACGGGCCCGCGGACCGGAAGACGGCCGACGGCGGGCCCGCGGACCGATGGCCCCTGTGAAGAAGCCCGACGGCGTCGAGGCGTCCGGCCCGGGGACCCGGGCGGTCGTGTCGGCGGCCTGCGGCCCCCGGGAAGGGGCCGGCGGCTCTGCCGCGGTTACGCCTTCAGGTGCGCCTTGTCCCCCATCACCACGACCGGGTTCAGATCCGGGTCGAGTGTCCGCAGCAGGTACTCCATCGCCGGCTTGGGCAGGCTGACGCAGGCCGACGTGCCGCTGCCGTGGTCGAGATGGAGCCAGATCCCGCCGCCCGCGGCGGAGCCATCGGGCCGGGCCGGATCGTTCGGCGGGGTGCCCTCGACGCGGTTGTAGTCGATGGCGATGACGTAGTCGAAGTCGTGCCAGTACGCCTTGTCCCACCAGCGTGGGGCCGCGAAGGCGGCGGACCGGGTGTACGGCAGCCGGGAACCCGGGTCCGGGAGGACGCCGCCCGCGTCGCTGAGCGTGAACACGCCGACGGGGCTGCGCTTGTCGCCCTCGTGGTGGTGCGTCGTCCAGCCCTTCGTGCCGTTGTGCGCCGCCCAGTTCCGCGTCCGGTGCCAGGAGGAGCCGTCCTTCGTGTACAGCACGACGGTGGACTCGGCGGAGTCCTTGCCCTCGCCGTACACCGCGACGACCTGCCGGGAACCGGCGGGGATACGCCCGTGGAGCCGGTCGCCGACGCCCGGGATGCGCGTCGTACCGGCCGTCGCCGGTGACGTACGGACCGTCCCGGCCGCACCCCGGGTCCCCATGCCGTCCGCCCGCGTCCGTCCGTCGGCCGCCCCGCCGCAGCCGGCCAGAGCCGCCAGCAGGCAGCCGAGAACCGCCGGCGCGATCGCCGTACGCCGTGCACCGCATGTCCGCATCACCCCATCGTCGCATCACGTTCCGGGCCGCGATCCGGGCCCCCGCGGCCACCGTCCGGCGCGCGGCAGCCGATTCTGTGCGGCCCCGTGGAAAACCGTTTGATTTCGACCACGCCGCGACCCGAACCTTGGACGGCTCGCTGCCGCTTGATGCCGTGTCGCGCGGCACCCCCGACCCGAGCCGCTGGGATGTCATGCAGATCCAAGACCTTCCGTTTCCCGATCCGGGCGTGCCGGACGCGCGTTCGGGCCCCCGCTTCCTCCGGTGGCTCTTCCGCAACCAACTGGGCGGTCAGCTCAAGTCCCTGGCCTGGGGCCTGCTGCACTTCGCCGCCGTCTCGGCGCTGCCGTTCTGCGTCGGCCTCGCCGTCCAGGCCGTCGTCGACCGCTCCGGCACCCGGCTCGCGCTCGCGGGCGCCCTGATGGCCCTGTGCTGCGTCGCCAACGCGGTCGGCGACACCTTCCTGCACCGCGCCGCGGTCACCAACTGGATCACCGCGGCGGCCCGCGTCCAGCAGCTGCTGGCCCGCAAGACCGCGCTGCTCGGCTCGGCGCTGACCCGGCGGGTGGCGGCCGGTGAGGTCGTCGCCGTCTCCACGGGCGACGTCGAGAAGATCGGCTGGTTCGTGGAGGCCGTCTCCCGCTTCACCGCCGCCGCCCTCACCATCGTGCTGGTCTGCGTGAGCCTGCTCGTCTACCAGCCCGCCCTCGGCGTCGTCGTCGCCGTCGGCCTGCCGGTGCTGGCGCTCGCCGTGCTGCCCCTGCTGCCCCGGGCGACCCGACGGGCCGACATTCAGCGGGAGAAGGCGGGCCGCGCCACCGAACTGGCCTCGGACACCGTCGCCGGACTGCGCGTGCTGCGCGGCATCGGCGGCGAGGAACTCTTCCTCGACCGCTACCGCCGCGCCTCCCAGGAGGTCCGCCACGCCGCCGTGCGCAGTGCCCGCATGTGGTCCCTGATCGCCGCGATCCAGGTGGTCCTGCCGGGCCTGCTGCTGATCGCGGTGGTCTGGTACGGCGTGCATCTGGCCCGCGAGGGCCGGATCGGCGTCGGCGAGCTCGTCACCGTCTACAGCTCGGTCATGCTGCTCACCTACCCGCTGCGGCACTTCGAGGAGATCGCCATGGCGTACTCCTTCTCCCGCCCCTCGGCCAAGCGGGCGGCGCGCGTGCTGTCGCTGGAGCGCGCCACGGACACCGGCGGGTCCCGCGCCGCCGAGGTGCCCTCCGGAGACCTGTACGACCCGGCCTCCGGCCTGCTCGCCCCGGCCGGCCGGCTCACCGCCGTGGTGTGCGGCGACCCGGACGCGGCCGGCCGGCTCGCGGAACGGCTCGGCGGGCACGCCTCCGAGGAGGGCACCTCGGCGCTGCTGGGCGGCGTACCGCTCGACGAGCTCCCGCTGGACTGCGCCCGCACGGCCGTCCTGGTCCAGGACAAGGATCCGGTGCTGCTCTCGGGCACCCTGCGGGAGCTGCTCGACGTGCCCGCGTCCGGCGACGTCGGCGCCGAGGAGGCACTGGCGGCGGCCCAGTGCGAGGACGTGCTGGCGGCGCTCGTGCAGAGCTCGCTCGGCGCCGAGGACCCGATGGACGCCCGCATCACCGAACGGGGCCGCTCCCTCTCGGGCGGCCAGCGCCAGCGGCTCGCCCTGGCCCGGTCCCTGCTCACCGACCCGGAGGTGCTCGTCCTGGACGAACCGACCTCCGCCGTGGACTCCCACACCGAGGCACGGATCGCGCAGGGCGTACGGGAGCTGCGGGCGGGGCGCACCACCCTGGTCTTCACCTCCTCCCCGCTGCTGCTGGACCGCGCCGACCGGGTCGTCTTCCTGTACGAGGGCGAGGTGGCGGCGGTGGGGGGCCATCGCGACCTGCTGCGGACCGAACCGCGGTACCGGGCGGTGGTGACCCGGGAGACCGACGACGAGTCCGTCTCCGCGAACGGTGCCGGTGGCCTCGGCGGTGCCGGCGGCGTCCGCGACGCCACCGGCGTCCACGGTCCCGACGTCCGCGGTGTCCACGGCGCCCACGGCGCCCACGGCGTCCACGGCGTTTTGAAGGAACTCGAAGAGATCGAGGAGACGGCATGATCGGCGTGGCGCCCCCGTCGTACGACCCGGCGGCCCCGACGACGGCGAGCACCCTGCCCGTCGGCGCCCCCGCGACCGTACGCGCCTACGTGGCGGAACTGCTGCGCCGGCACCGCCGCGCGTTCCTTCTCCTCGTCACCGTCAACACCATCGCCGTGGTCGCCTCGATGACGGGGCCCTGGCTGCTGGGCGGCCTGGTCGAGCGGGTGTCCGACGGAGCCCGCGAGCTGCACCTGGGGCTGACGGCGACGCTGTTCGTCGTCGCCCTCGTGATCCAGGCGGCGTTCGTGCGCCAGGTCCGCCTGCGGGGCGCGATGCTCGGCGAGCGGATGCTGGCCGACCTGCGCGAGGACTTCCTCGTCCGGTCGGTCGGGCTGCCACCGGGCGTCCTGGAGCGAGCCGGCACCGGTGATCTGCTGTCCCGCATCACGACGGACATCGACCGGCTCGCCAACGCCATGCGCGAGGCCGTCCCCCAGCTGGCGATCGGCGTGGTGTGGGTGGTCCTGCTGCTGGGCGGTCTGGTGGTCACCGCGCCGCCGCTGGCGCCCGCCGTGCTGCTCGCCGTGCCGCTGCTGGTGATCGGCTGCCGCTGGTACTTCCGGCGGGCGCCCGCCGCCTACCGCTCGGAGGCCGCCGGATACGCCGCCGTCGCCGCCGCGCTCGCCGAGACCGTGGATGCCGGCCGCACCGTCGAGGCCCACCGCCTCGGTGCCCGCCGGATCGAGCTGTCGGAACGCCGGATCCAAGAGTGGACGGCGTGGGAACGCTACACGCTCTGGCTGCGGTCGGTGCTCTTCCCCGTCGTCAACATCACGCACGTCACGGTGATGGCTTCCGTCCTGATGATCGGCGGCGTGTTCGTCCTCCAAGGATGGATCGGCGTCGGTCAGCTGACCACGGGCGCACTGATCGCCCAGATGCTGGTCGATCCGGTCGGCCTGATCCTGCGCTGGTACGACGAGCTGCAGGTGGCGCAGGTGTCGCTGGCCCGGCTCGTCGGCGTCCGGGACATCGAGCCGGACGCCGGTGACGGCGCCCTGGTGCCCGACGGGCGTGACCTGCACGCCGACCGGGTGAGGTTCGGCTACCGCGAGGGCGTGGACGTCCTGCGCAAGGTGTCCCTGGAGGTGCCCCCCGGCACCCGGATGGCACTGGTCGGCCCCTCCGGCGCCGGCAAGTCCACCCTGGGCAGGCTGCTCGCCGGCATCTACGGGCCGCGGGAGGGCCGGATCACCCTGGGAGGCGCCGAACTGTCCCGGATGCCCGCCGAACGGGTCCGCTCGCACGTCGTCCTCGTCAACCAGGAGCACCACGTCTTCGTGGGTTCCCTGCGCGACAACCTCCGGCTCGCCCTCCCCCACGCCCGGCTTCGCCCGGACGGGGACACTTCCGCCGGCGGCGACGCCGAACTGTGGGCGGCCCTCGGCGCGGTCGGCGCCGACGGCTGGGCCCGGGCCCTCGACGACGGCCTGGACACCGAGGTCGGCTCGGGCGGGGTGGCGCTCACCCCGGCCCAGGCCCAGCAGATCGCGCTGGCCCGGCTGGTGCTGGCCGACCCGCACACCCTGGTCCTGGACGAGGCGACGTCCCTGCTCGACCCACGGGCGGCACGCCACCTGGAGCGGTCCCTGGCCCGCGTCCTGGACGGCCGTACGGTGGTCGCCATCGCCCACCGCCTGCACACCGCCCATGACGCGGACGTCATCGCCGTCGTCGAGAACGGCCGGATCAGCGAGCTCGGCAGCCACGACGAGCTGGTCGCCGCGGACGGCGCCTACGCGGCGCTGTGGCGCTCCTGGCACGGCTGACCGGGCGGACACGGACGGCGCCCTGGCGGACGCGGACGGCCGGTGGGGCACGGACGGGCGGGCGGACACGGACGGCAGCCGGTCGTACGCGAAAGGCGACCGGGCGGACGCGGACGGCCGACGAGGCGCGGACGGGCGGGCGGACACGGACGGACGGCCAGGTACGGACAGACGGGCGGACACGGACGGACGGCCAGGTGAGGGCGAGCAGGCGGGCGCGTCCGCGCCGCGCAGGTGCCCCGCCCGGCAGCGGGAGCCGGCCGGTACCGGGTGCCCGCCGTCAGGGCCTGGGCCGGAAACGCGGGTCCCCGGCCCGGGCCCGTGCCGTTGCGCGGTGCCGAACGGGGGTGGAAGGCTGGTGGGAGGCACCGGCTCGGGGAGTGCCCGGGAACCGCGCGGTTCGGCACCGGGCGGCGCCTGTGCCCCGTGCAGCAGCGGCGGCCCGCCGCGGTCCGCGGTGACGAGGGGCCCGTCCCCACCCCCCTGGAGGTACCCGTGAACAGCGCCGACGGATGGGGAGACGACGTCTACCAGCCCGACAGGTCCGAGCAGAGGGAGGACACGGGGCTGCTCGACTCGGAGGACACCCTGGAGTACGACGGCGTCGACGATCCCCTCGACCGGGGCTGGTCCCCGCCGGAACGTCCCTGGGCGGTGGAGCACACCGGTGTGACGGCCGCCGAGCGCCGGGAGGGCGAGACCCTGGACCAGCGGCTCGCCGAGGAGCTCCCGGACACCGTCACTCCCGACGGCGACGGCCTCGGCGACTGCCAGGACACGGACGGCGAGCTCCTGGACAACGAGGTCGGCGCGGCCCGCTCCGGCCGGCTCGTGGCACCCGACCAGGGGGCGCACGAGGACGAGGAGCCCGCGCTGGTCGCCACCGACGTGGGCATCGACGGGGCGGCGGCCTCCGCCGAGGAAGCTGCGATGCACATCGTCGACGAGGACACACTCCCCCGCGGAGCGGGGTGAGCCCGAAGAACCGGCCGAACACGCAGAACCGGCCGACCCCGCCGGACCTGCCGGACCCGCCGGCCGGGCAGGTCCGGCCGGCCCGGCCGGTGCCGCGGGCCCCACAGGCCCCAAGCGGGCCGGGGCTTCCCTCGCCCCCACCGGTTCCCCGAGTCCCGCCGTCGCCGTGCCGCCGCAGCCGCGGCCCGTGCCGTACGAGCCGGTGCCGTACAAGCCCATGCCCATGCCATCCGAGGAGGATCCATGCAGCAGGACAAGCACCCGGACTACCACCCCGTCGTCTTCCGCGACCGCGCCGCCGGGTACGCCTTCCTCACCCGGTCCACCGCGACCAGCGACCAGACCATCGAGTGGGACGACGGCGAGACCTACCCGGTGGTGGACGTGGAGATCTCCTCGGAGAGCCATCCGTTCTACACGGGCAAGGCACGGACGGTGGACACGGAGGGCCGCGTCGCCCGTTTCGAGCGGCGCTACGGCGGCGGCGAGAGCCAGGGCGCCGGCGGCGCGGGCTGAGCGGCGTGCCCCGGCGCGGCGCCGGCCCGTGGGTGCCGGCCGGGCCGTCAGATGACGTTGAGCGCCGCCGCGCCGCCCACTCCGCCGAGCACCATGAAGGCCGGCATCAGGACCTTGAGCTCGACCCAGCTGCCCGCCCGGAACCGCATGCCCTTGGGCGGGCCGAGCGGGTACCAGCGCTTGCGGCCCACCGGGATCGGCCACAGGATCGGGCAGCCCGAGACGGTCAGCGCGTCCCCGATGTCGTGCACCAGCGCGCCCAGCACCACCGGCAGCCCCAGCCACAGGTACTCCTGGCCCGGCGCCGTGAACAGCCAGTCCGAGCCGCCCTCCGGCTTGTCCAGGACGCCCGCCAGGATCCACGCGCTGGTGGCGGCCAGCAGCCAGACCAGGACGTCGCTGCTGGAGCCGCGGGCCGCCCGCCACAACAGGCCCTCGATGGCCAGCACCATGTGCACGAAGAGGATCGCCAGCACCGCCCAGCGGCCGCCCGTGATCGCCAGGACCGAGGTGCCCACGCCGATCAGGACCGCCCACACCCAGGTGTGGGTGAGCGTGCGGTGGCCGCCGGAGCGGCGTGGGTCGCCCTGCTTCTTCGTGGCCTTGTAGACGGCGTACGACAGCTTGTCGACGATCTCGCACAGCCCTCGCGAGACGGGACCGAAGGCCCGCGAGATCGTGGCCGCCTTGTGGTCCAGGTCCGGGGCGAGCGCGGCGCCGGCGCAGACCAGGGCGCCGCACAGCAGGACCGGCCAGGGCATCGGGTGCCCGGCCGCGGCAGCGGCCGCTCCGACGCCGAGCCAGGCGGCGGCGCCCGACAGTGAGTGTGCTGGTCCCATCATCGCCGTTGCCCGCCCCATTCCTCGTGTGCCGCTGTTCAGTTGACCGGGTCCGCTCACGCGCCGTCGTCGGCACAGCGTAACCTTCGTGATCTTCGAGCCCGCATCCGATTCCCGCATCGGGGCTCGGGCCAGGCAAGATGGGGGCGTGACCCTCATCGATCAGCTGCCGCCGACCGCCGACCCCGACGCCCTCTACGAAGCCTTCGAGTCGTGGGCGCAGGAGCGGGGTCTCACGCTCTACCCCCATCAGGAGGAAGCCCTGATCGAGGTGGTCTCCGGCGCGAACGTGATCGTGTCGACGCCCACCGGCTCCGGCAAGAGCATGATCGCGGCGGGTGCCCACTTCGCGGCGCTGGCCCGGGACGAGGTGACCTTCTACACGGCTCCGATCAAGGCGCTGGTGTCGGAGAAGTTCTTCGAGCTGTGCAAGCTGTTCGGCACCGAGAACGTCGGCATGCTGACCGGCGACGCCTCCGTGAACGCCGACGCCCCCGTGATCTGCTGCACCGCCGAGGTGCTGGCGTCGATCGCGCTGCGGGACGGCAAGCACGCGGACGTCGGCCAGGTCGTCATGGACGAGTTCCACTTCTACGCGGAACCGGACCGCGGCTGGGCGTGGCAGATCCCGCTGCTGGAACTGCCGCAGGCGCAGTTCGTCCTGATGTCGGCCACCCTCGGTGACGTCTCCTTCTTCGAGAAGGACCTCGCGCGCCGCACCGGCCGCCCCACGGCGGTGGTCCGCTCGGCGACCCGTCCGGTGCCGCTGTCCTACGAGTACCGGTACACGCCGCTCACGGAGACGCTCACCGACCTGCTGGAGGCGAGGCAGGCCCCCGTCTACATCGTGCACTTCACGCAGGCGCAGGCGGTGGAGCGGGCGCAGGCGCTGATGAGCATCAACATGTGCACGCGGGAGGAGAAGGACAAGATCGCCGAGCTGATCGGCAACTTCCGCTTCACCACCAAGTTCGGCCGCAACCTCTCCCGCTACGTGCGGCACGGCATCGGTGTGCACCACGCCGGCATGCTGCCCAAGTACCGGCGCCTGGTGGAGAAGCTGGCGCAGGCCGGCCTGCTGAAGGTCATCTGCGGCACGGACACGCTCGGCGTCGGCGTCAACGTGCCGATCCGCACGGTGCTGTTCACGGCGCTGACCAAGTACGACGGCAACCGTGTGCGCACGCTGCGCGCCCGTGAGTTCCACCAGATCGCCGGCCGGGCCGGTCGCGCGGGCTTCGACACGGAGGGCTTCGTCGTCGCCCAGGCTCCCGAGCACGTCATCGAGAACGAGAAGGCGCTCGCCAAGGCGGGCGACGATCCGAAGAAGCGCCGCAAGGTGGTGCGCAAGAAGGCTCCCGAGGGCTTCGTCGGGTGGACGGAGAAGACCTTCGAGAAGCTCATCGAGTCCGAGCCGGAGCCGCTGACGTCCCGTTTCCGGGTGACGCACACCATGCTGCTGTCGGTGATCGCCCGGCCCGGCAACGCCTTCGAGGCGATGCGGCATCTGCTGGAGGACAACCACGAGCCGCGCAAGCAGCAGTTGCGGCACATCCGGCGGGCCATCGCCATCTACCGTTCGCTGCTGGACGGCGGCATCGTCGAGAAGCTCGACCAGCCGGACGCCGAGGGCCGCATCGTCCGCCTCACCGTCGACCTCCAGCAGGACTTCGCGCTGAACCAGCCGCTGTCCACCTTCGCGCTGGCCGCGTTCGAACTGCTCGACCCCGAGTCGCCGTCCTACGCCCTGGACATGGTGTCGGTCGTGGAGTCGACGCTGGACGACCCGCGGCAGATCCTGGCCGCCCAGCAGAACAAGGCGCGCGGCGAGGCCGTCGCCGCCATGAAGGCGGACGGGGTGGAGTACGAGGAGCGCATGGAGCGCCTCCAGGACATCACCTACCCCAAGCCGCTGGAGGAGCTGCTCTTCCACGCGTACAACACCTACCGCCGCAGCCACCCCTGGGTCGGCGACCATCCGCTGTCGCCGAAGTCGGTCGTGCGGGACATGTACGAGCGGGCGCTGTCCTTCACGGAGCTGGTCTCCTTCTACGAGCTGGCCCGCACCGAGGGCATCGTGCTGCGCTACCTCGCCAGCGCCTACAAGGCCCTGGAGCACACCATCCCGGACGACCTGAAGTCCGAGGACCTGCAGGATCTGATCGAGTGGCTCGGCGAGACGGTGCGCCAGGTCGACTCCAGCCTGCTCGACGAGTGGGAGCAGCTCGCCAACCCGGAGGAGATGACCGCCGAGGAGGCGCAGGAGCAGGCGGACCAGGTCAAGCCGGTCACCACCAACACCCGCGCCTTCCGCGTGCTGGTGCGCAACGCGATGTTCCGCCGGGTGGAGCTGGCCGCCCTCGACCAGGTCGGGGAACTGGGCGAGATGGACGCCGAGTCCGGCTGGGACGCGGACGCCTGGGGCGAGGCGATGGACAAATACTGGGACGAGTACGACGAGCTGGGCACCGGTCCCGACGCCCGTGGCCCGAAGCTGCTGATCATCGAGGAGGAGCCGCAGAACGCTCTGTGGCGCGTCCGGCAGATCTTCGACGACCCGCGCGGCGACCACGACTGGGGCATCAGCGCGGAGGTCGATCTGACCGCCTCCGACGCGGAGGGACGCGCTGTCGTCCGCGTCACCGACGTCGGTCAGCTGTGAGCACAGGAGAAACCCACCCATGACGAATCCGGCCGAACGGCTCGTCGACCTGCTCGACCTGGAGCAGATCGAGGTCAACATCTTCCGCGGCCGCAGCCCGCAGGAGTCCCTGCAGCGGGTCTTCGGCGGCCAGGTCGCCGGCCAGGCGCTGGTCGCCGCCGGCCGGACCACGGACGGCGACCGCCCGGTGCACTCGCTGCACGCGTACTTCCTGCGCCCGGGGCGGCCGGGCGTGCCGATCGTGTACCAGGTCGAACGGGTCCGCGACGGCCGGTCGTTCACGACCCGCCGGGTCACCGCCGTGCAGCAGGGCCGCACGATCTTCAATCTCACCGCCTCCTTCCACAAGCCTGAACCGGGAGGTTTCGAGCACCAGCTGCCGCCGGCCCGTGAGGTTCCGCCCCCGGAGTCGCTGCCGACGGTCGCCGACGAGATCCGGGAGCATCTGGGCGCGCTGCCCGAGCAGTTGGAGCGGATGGCCCGGCGCCAGCCCTTCGACATCCGCTATGCCGACCGGCTGCGCTGGAGCCCCGAGGAGATCAAGGGCGCCGAGCCGCGCAGCGCCGTGTGGATGCGCGCGGTCGGGCCGCTCGGTGACGACCCGCTCGTGCACACCTGCGCCCTGACCTACGCCAGCGACATGACGCTCCTGGACGCCGTGCGCATCCCGGTGGAACCCCTGTGGGGGCCGCGGGGCTTCGACATGGCGTCGCTGGACCACGCCATGTGGTTCCACCGCCCGTTCCGCGCGGACGAGTGGTTCCTGTACGACCAGGAGTCGCCGATCGCGACGGGCGGGCGGGGCCTGGCGCGCGGCCGGATCTACGACGTGCAGGGGCGTCTGCTCGTGTCCGTGGTCCAGGAAGGGCTGTTCCGGGCCCTGTAGCGCTCCTGCCGGGTGCTCACGAGCTTCTGGGGCGGAACCAGCTCAGCAGACCGCGGGTCCGGCCGGGGGCGGGGCGCCCGGGTGGCCGTTGCCGTGGTGCCGGGTGGGATGCCGTCGGTCGCGGAGCCGGTCCCGGGCGGTCCGGCCGGTGTCCCGGACGGCATGGCGCCGGTTTCGGCGCCGGCCGGAGGGCCGGCCACTGCTCGCGTGCGGCGGCCAGTTCGCGGGCCAGTTCCGTCGCGAGCCACTCGATCTCCTCGGGGTCGTCCGCCGTCAGGATCCCTTCGGTGATCTGCGCGGCCGGTGAGCCCGGCGATCCGTGCCCCGAAGGGGCCGGGCGGAACCGGTTCAGCCGGGACCGCTCGTACGGGTCCCGTACGAGCTGCGAGATCCGGACCGGGTCGAGCAGTGACGCCACGGCCGCGGCACGCGTCCAGGGATCGTGGGCCTGGCGCAGCAGGAAGCCCAGGTGCCGGCCCCGCCAGGTGCGGGGACGCAGGTCCAGGCCCGCCTCCAGCCGGCTCCGCTGCGCTTCGGGCAGGCGGCCCTTCAGCAACGGGGCGTTCCTCTCGTCGGCCGCGAACTGCCTCAGCTCACCGGCCAGGTAGAGCCAGACCACCGCCCGATAGCGATTGAGGTAGAACTTCACCGGCACCAGAACGCCCAGGCGGGCGAGGCGGGTGAAGCGGGCTTTCGCCACCCCCATCAGGGCTGCGCCCTGCGCGGTGCCCACGACGCTGACGCTCTCCCGCAGGGAGTGCGGAAAACCGTCCTCGCCGCGGAGCCGCTCGATCTCGGGACACGGGACACGTCGGCCGCCGCCCGCCCCGTCGGGGAGGGTGCGGACCCGTCCGAGCCGGACGGCGATCTCCAGCTCGCTCCGTTTCAGGCCGAGTTCTCGCGCCGCGCGGCTCAGCGTGACCGAAGTCGCCCGCGTGCTCGGGGCGTGCCGCGTATCGGCGGCCCGTTCCGCAACAGCCAGAGCCTGGGCCTGGGCCTGGTGCGTGATGGTGGTGCCGGGCATGGTCGTCTTCTCCCCCGTGGAGTGTGCGCGCCGGCGCGGTGTGCGCCCGCCTGAACACACACCGTAGCCGCTGGGCGGCCACTTCCGGCGAGCCTGTGGATAACTCCGCGGGGCAGGACGAACATGCAGGTCAGAGCTCTCCGAAAGGTGTCCGGTCGGGGTGGCGGGCGTCCACGTCCAAGTGCTCGCCGACGCGGTTCACGAGCAGCGTCATCTCGTAGGCGATCTGCCCGATGTCGGCCTCCGCCCCGCTGAGCACGCACAGACAGCTGCCGTTGCCGGCCGCGGTGACGAACAGCACCGCGTCGTCGAACTCCACCATCGTCTGGCGCACCCGGCCCGCGCCGAAGTGCCGGCCCGAGCCCTTCGCCAGGCTGTGCAGCCCGGAGGACACGGCGGCGAGATGCTCGGCGTCCTCGCGCCGCAACCCCGTACTCGCTCCCGTCACCAGTCCGTCGTTGGACAGGACGAGTGCGTGCCGCACATGTTCCACGCGCTCCGTCAGGTCGTCCAGCAGCCAGCCAAGTCCCCGGCTCTGCGCCATGATCCGGTCTCCCCGTGTTCTCCCCGTACGATGTCTCCCCCTGACGGGGGTCTGCCCGCCACCCTTCCCCACGGCCGCGCTGTGGGCAAGGAGAACGGGGATGCGGAAGGGCGTGGCGGGCCGGAGCCGGCCGCCCGTCCGTTCTCCGGTCAGCCCACCGAGTCGAGCAGCCGGGCGGTGTGCATCCGCCCGGCGTACTCGACGAGCCGGATCAGCACGTCCTTCCCCGAGTCGCGGTCCCGGGCGTCGCACAGCACCACGGGCGTTCCCCCGTCGAGGTCGAGTGCGCGGGAGACGTCCTGGGCGCCGTGCCGACGGGCGCCCGCGAAGCAGTTGACGGCCACGACGAACGGGATCCGGCGGTGCTCGAAATAGTCCACGGCCGGGAAGCACTCCTCCAGCCGGCGGGTGTCGGCGAGGACGACCGCGCCGAGTGCCCCTTGGGCCAGTTCGTCCCACAGGAACCAGAAACGGTCCTGGCCCGGTGTTCCGAAGAGGTAGAGAGACAGGCCGGAGCGGATGGTGA
Organism: Streptomyces sp. NPDC006134; assembly: GCF_040628835.1. Lineage (NCBI taxonomy): Bacteria > Bacillati > Actinomycetota > Actinomycetes > Kitasatosporales > Streptomycetaceae > Streptomyces > Streptomyces sp. NPDC006134. The sequence continues at coordinate 123,717 of NZ_JBEXTV010000012.1, forward strand.
TGCGCCCGAAGTCCATGGCGACGGTCGTGGTGACCTTGTGGTCCAGGCCGTCGGTGTCGTCCACCGACCGGCCCGCCTCGCTGAGCAGTTCCTCCGTGCGCAGCGGCCTGATCTCGCTGACCGCGCCCACCAGGGTCGTCTTCCCCACGCCGAATCCTCCGGCGACCAGGATCTTCAGTGCCAGCTCGGCCGTCTCGCCGTCTGTGGTGTCGGAACGCTCGGTGACCATGGATCACTTCTCTCGGGTGGGCCGGGTAAGGGAGGCGAAGGAAAAGAGGGGGAAGAAGGGAAGGGAACGTGCCGCGGTCCGTGGGGCGCATGTGCGGTGCTGGTGGATGGGACGTCGGCAGGGGAGCTGCGTCTACAGGGCCCGCAGGCCATCGATCACCTCGCGCAGAATCCGTTCGTCGGGCAGCCGCGCGGGCGGTACGGGCCGGCTGATCGTGACGTGGCCGCGTTCCAGCAGATCGCCGAGGAGGACGCGGACCACGCCGACGGGCAGGTCCGCGCCGGCGGCGAGTCCGGCGACCGACCGGCTCCCGGTGCGGCACAGGCCGAGGAGGGTCCGGTGCTCCGGTCCGAGCGTGGTGCCGTCGGCCTCGGGGGCGCCCGGGACCGGTGCCACGAGGGCGATCAGGTCGAACCGCACCTCGGCGGGACCGGGTCTGGTACGCCCGCCCGTCATGGCGTAGGGGCGGACGAGAGGTCCGGCCTCGTGGTCGTACCACTGGCTGTCCAGGCGGCGCGGGCCGCTCGCGGTGTCCTCCGTCATCGGCACGGACCGCTGCTCTGCGCGCTCATCCGTCATCGGCACGGACCGCTCTGCGCGCTCATCCGGCGGCGGGCGGACGCGCGGCGACGCGGGGCGGTGTGCGCAGGTGCTCACCGACGCGCTTGACGAGGCACGCCATCTCGTAGGCCACCAGACCGATGTCGGCGGTCACGGCAGTCAGGACGGCGAGGCAGGAACCGTCGCCCGCGGCGACCACGAACAGAAAGCCGTCGTCCAGCTCCACCATGGTCTGCCGCACACCGCCGACGCCGAAGTGCCGGCCCGCTCCCTTGGCCAGGCTGTGGAATCCGGAGGCGACCGCCGCCAGGTGCTCGGCGTCCTCGCGGCCCAGGCGGGTAGACGCTCCCACGGCGAGGCCGTCGCCGGACAGCACGACGGCGTGCCGTACGTCGCGCACGCGCGTGACCAGGCCGTCCAGCAGCCAGTCGGGGACGCCGGACCGCCAGGTGGTCTTCATGGCCGGGTCCTGGGTCATGCCGGGTCTCCTTCGCTGCTGTCGCTGCCCGCCGTGGGTCCGGGACGGGTTCCGCGGCCGGGGCGCCTGCCGCCACCGCGCGCCCATCCGTCGCGGTAGGCCGTCATGCGGTCCCGGACGAGTTCGGGGGTGCGCTCGTCCGCGCCGCGGGGCGGAGCCGCCGGTGCGGGTTCGGCGGGATGTCCGTCGCGCAGCTGAGGGGCGAGGCCGGCCTGTCGTACTCGGCGGGGCAGGTCGTCGGGGGCACCGGGGTCGTCCTGGGAGGGGTACGGGCGCACGGTGGCGGTTCCCCGGGGCGGGAGCAGGATCGGGGGCGGGGTGGGTGCCGCGACCGGTGCAGGGGCGGCTGGGGCGTTGTGGACCGCCGGTGCAGGGGCGGCTGGGGCGTTGTGGACCGCCGGTGCGGGGGTGGCCGGCAGATGTCGGCCGGTCGTTGCCGGGGCGGTTGCCCGGTGGGGTGCGGTGGCGGGCGCGCGCGTGTGTGTGCGTGCTCCGGAGTGCCGCTCCGGTTCCGGCGCGGGGAGGGGGTGGTCCGCCGTAGCGCTGTGCAGCAGGGCGGTGGGCAGCAGGACGACGGCGGTGGTACCGCCGTAGGGCGAGGTCCGCAGGTACACCTTGATGCCGTGCCGGGCCGCGAGTCTGCTGACCACGAAGAGCCCGAGCCGGTCGCTGCCGAACAGGTCGAGTGCCTCGGACCGGGTGATGCGGTGGTTGGCCTCGGCGAGGGTCTCCTTGCCCATGCCGAGGCCGCGGTCCTCGACCTCGATCGCGTAGCCGTTGCCGACGGGCTCGCCGGTGACGCGCACGCGCGTGTGGGGCGGCGAGAACTGGGCCGCGTTCTCGATGAGTTCGGCCAGCAGATGGGTGAGGTCGGCGACGGCCGCGCCGACGACGGAGGTCCCGGGGAGGTTCCGTACCTCCACGCGCGCGTAGTCCTCGATCTCGGAGACCGCCGCGCGGACCACGTCCGTCAGGGCGACCGGCATCCGCCAGGCCCGGCCGGGTGCCGCCCCGGAGAGGATGATCAGGCTCTCGGCGTGGCACCGCATACGGGTGGTGAGGTGGTCCAGCCGGAAGAGGTCGCCCAGTTCGTTCGGGTCGTCGGAGCGGCGCTCCATGCTGTCGAGCAGGCTGAGCTGGCGGTGGACGAGGATCTGGCTGCGGCGGGCCAGGTTGACGAACACCCCGGAGATGCCGTCGGCGAGTTCGGCCCGTTCCACGGCGGCCCGCAGCGCGGCCCGGTGGACGGTTCCGAGGGCCTCGGCGACCTGCCCGGCCTCGTCGTCGGCGGGCGGCCCGGACGGGGCCTCGGCCCGGATGTCGACGTCTTCGCCCGCGCGCAGTTTCCGCATGGCCTCGGGGAGTTCGCGCCGGGCGATGTCCAGGGCGCTGTCGCGCAGACCCACCAGTTCCACCACGAGGCCGCGGCCGATGCGCACGGAGATGACGAGCGACGCGGCGACGGCGGCGAGACCGGCGAGGACCGCGGCACCGGCCGGAGTGAGCAGACCGCGGGTGACCGGGTCCGCCCGGTCGGCGGCCGATCGCCCGGCGTCCCGCTCGATCGTCCGCATCCCGTCCTGCACGCGCGCGTGCGCCCGGTCCCAGGCCGCCCGGGAAGCCGCCGCGCCGACGGGCCGGGGGCCCGCGCCTGCCATCAGAAGCCCGTCCTCGGTGGCGCCCACGGTCGCGTAGGCGCCGCTCGCGGCCAGTTGCCGCCAGGCGTCGCGCCCGGAGCCGCGCAGGTCGACGACGGCGGACTCCACGAGGGCGCGCCGGGTGGCGACGGCACCGGTGAACAGCCGCAGCCGCTCGCCGCCGAGGCCGCCTCCGGGACGGACGGTGGCGAGTACCGCGCCCTCCTGGGCCAGTGCCTCTCCCGCGCGGGAGAATTCGAGCAGCACGCGCGCGTCGGCCGCGAGATCCGCGTCCTGGACGCCGCTCAGCGCGCCGCCCGCGGAAAACGCGGCCGAGATGGTCCTCGTGTACTGCCGGTACGTCTCCTCCCAGTCCGCGCGGCGATCGAGCACGGCGGTACGGAGCGAGGGCAGTTGTCCGGTGGCGGAGACGAACGCCTGGAGCCGCCGGGCCACTTCGGCGGGCAGTTCCCCGCCGTGGGCGACGGTGTGACGGTCGCCGATCCGGAGTTTCCCCACGGCCTTGTCGGTGCGGTCCGCCATGTCCTCGTAGTCGCCGTCGGGTGCGGCGGACGGGTCGGTGGCGTGACGGACGGCGGCCAGGCGCTCGGCCTGCAGCGCGGCGACGGCGACGGCCAGGGGCTCGCGGATCTCGGTGTCCACGCGCTGTGCCTGCCGCAGCCGCGCGATGTCCTGGGCTGTGGTGACGGTGGCGTACGCCCACAGGGCGAGCAGGGAGACGACGGGCACCATCAGCAGGCAGACGATCCTGGCGCGTACGGTACGGGCCCGCGTACGGCGGCGCCACGCGCGCGCGGGAGCGCGGTCCGGTGCGGGTCCCGAGGGCTTTGCCGGGCTTTCGTCGGCCGGTGGGCCCGCGTGCGCGCGGCGGCCGCGGACGGGCTGCGGGGGCGGAGTCCGGGCACCGTCTGTCGGGGTGGTACGGGGGATTCGCATGGCCTCCTCGCCAGGATGGTCGCAAGCGTGCCGTCCGGGGTGCGGCACTCCGATGGCCGCCGTCACGGCGTGGGGCTCCCGATCGGCCACCGGTCCGGGGCGGGCGCCTTCCGCTCCTCCGCCGCCCGCTCCTCCGCCGCCGGCGACAGCGCGACGAAGGCCGAGGTCAGGAACAGGTAGGACCCGAGGCCGACGGCGAGAGGGAAGACGAACTGCATCGCCGTGGCCCCGGGGAGCATCTCGCCGGACGGCTCGGCCTCCACGCTCACCGCGAACATGCCGGTGTAGTGCATGCTGCTCACCGCGGCACCCATGATCAGGGAGGCGAGGGTGACCGCGGCCGGCGCCTTGATGGTGAGCGCGGCCCACAGGGCCGCCGTGGCCGCGGCGACGGCGATCAGGACGGACAGCGCGACGAGCGCCGGGTCGTAGTGCACGTCGCCGTGCAGGCGCATCGCCGCCATGCCCAGGTAGTGCATGCTCGCGACGCCGAGCCCGGTGGTGAGCCCGCCGAGCAGCAGCGCCCGGCCGCGGTCGCGGCCGTAGCCGACGGCGAAGACGCCGGCGCACACGACGGCCATGGCGACGAGCAGGCTCAGCAGGGTGAGCGGCACGTCGTAGCGGATGTCGGTGCCGCCGACGCCGAAGCCGAGCATGGCGACGAAGTGCATCGTCCAGATGCCGGTGCCGATCGCCGAGGCCGCGGTGACGAGCCAGTTGCGGCGTGAGCGCCCGGTGGCGGCCAGGGCGCGGACGGTGCAGCGCAGCCCGAGGGCGGCGCCGGTGCAGGCCATCGCGTACGACAGCACGGGGGTCAGCCAGCCGAGGGCGGCGTGGTCCAGGTGTCCCATGGCCCTGGGACGCTAGACCGGTCGGGGGCGCAGGCAGGGAGCGCATTTCGAAAGGTGACGCAACCTGTCGCAGAGATGCAGCGGAACGATCGCGTCACGCTCGAACGTGTGCACTGCACCTTCACCCGTGCCGGTGAGGCGCCGGTGCGGGATCATGCGGAGCATGAGCGACGATCACACACACGTCCAGGAGTTCTTCACCGCCCGCGCCGCCGACTGGGACAGCCGGTTCCCCGACGACGGTCCCGCCTACGCGGCCGCGGTGGCCGAACTCGGCCTGCGCCCGGGTGACCGCGTCCTCGACGCGGGCTGCGGCACGGGACGGGCCCTGACACCGCTGCGGGCGGCCGTGGGACCGTCGGGAGTGGTCGTCGGGGCCGATCTGACCCCGGCCATGCTGCAGGCCGCCGTACGGGCCGGGCGGGACCGTGACGGGCGGCTGCTGCTGACCGACGTCGCCGCGCTGCCGCTGCGCTCGCGCTCACTCGACGCCGTGTTCGCGGCCGGCCTCATCGCGCATCTGCCCCACCCGGCGAAGAACCTCCGGGAGTTGGCGCGCGCGGTGCGCCCCGGCGGTGTACTGGCCCTGTTCCATCCGATCGGCAGGGCCGCCCTCGCGGCCCGCCAAGGCCGCAGGGTCACACCGGACGACCTGCGCGCGGAGCCCCGGCTGCGGCCCCTGCTGGCCGGTTCGGGGTGGCGCATGACGTCGTACGTCGACGAGGACGCACGGTTCCTGGCGCTGGCCGTCCGCGAGGAGTGAGCCCCCGGCTCACTCGGCGGCCGGCTCTCCGAGGTGACGCACAGGGCAACCCCGGACGCCCGGAACCGGACGCGTGCCCAGGTCTTCCAGCCGATAGCCGTTCGGATAGCCCTTGATCTCCCGGTTCTGCCGGGCGTAGTGCGGGGTGCGCCGCGGCGGCATCAGGCGCACGGCGCGCCCCCGCAGCCGTACCGCGCGACGCACCCACGCGCGCGTCGCGGGGCTCGGCGGGGTGTAGCGGAAGGCCCGCAGGAGAGGGTCGTCGAGCAGGGCGAGCGTGGCGGTGCGCAGCACGGGGGCGAGCGGGCGCGGGTACCAGGAGGCCATCAGGTCGAGGGTGGCGTCGGAGACGCGGCGCGCGTCCTCGTCCCAGCCGAAGTGGGCCTCCTCGTAGGCGTCGAGGCAGGATTCGAACTCCTCGTAGGTCCCGGGGATGTCCTTGATGCCCATGTGCCGCCCCAGCGTGCGGTAGTGGACGGCGCACGCGACGGTCTCGTGGCGGGACAGCCTGCGCCATCCGTAGGCGTCGATCCACCGCTTGGGCGTCACGACGAACGTGCACAGGACGTAGCGCATGTCGTCGTTGGTGATGTCGTAGCTGCGGTGCATCTGGTTGATGCGGCGGATCGCCGTGCGCCCCTCCTCGCTGGCGAAGCCGTGCTCGACGACGGCGTCGAGGAGCAGCGAGGTGTCGTCGTACCGCTTCTGGGTGCGGTCGGTGAGCTCCGCCGTCTCGGCGAGCAGCCGGCCGATGCCGGGGACGGCGTACGTGCGGTACAGGGCCAGTTCCAGGGCGCGGGTGACGTCCCACGGAAACTCGTAGGCCGACATGAGGCGGTAGATCTCCGAAGCGTCCCTGTATGGATCCATCCGCCGGATCTGTTCCAGCCGTTCGAAGCGCTTCACCGCACCCCGCCCCTTCTGTCGACCGGCTTCCAACTCTACGTTGAGGAGCGGCGGGTGGACGATCGGCCGGGACGGCAGCAACCGCACAGGGGGATGGTGGTCGGCTTGTTCGGCAGGGTGCGCAAGGCCTGCGGCAGATTCCTCGACGCTTGGCGCGTGGAGCCGAGGACGGCCCCGGAGGCACGTACACACAATCTTTTCGAGGCCGCCGCGGCGTATGTGTCGGCGTGCGCGGAGGACGACCGGGAACGGATCGACGAGGCGGCGGGATGGGTGTCGCCGGAGGCGCTGTCGTTCGGGGTGAACGAGCTGGCGTGCCGGGCTGTCGTCGCGCTCGCGCGGGAGCGCGACGAGTCTCCGCGGACAGTGGCCCGCTCGCTGCTCGGACTCCCGGAAGCCTGACACCGTCCGTTGCCGCGGACGACCGTTTCGCCGCGTCCGGCCGGGTGTGCTCGGAAAGCCGCCGCTCGGCCGGGTGCGGTCGTCGTTCGCGCCGGGCGGCGCGCGGACCCTGCGGGCCGATGGACCCGGCTGCGGCCCCTGCGGGCCGGTGGAGCCGGCCGGTCGCTCGTGGACCGGACCGACGACATCGCGTTCGTCCTGCTCGACGAGGAGTCCGGCGAGGTCCTGCCGGTGCTCCGGGGCCCGGTGCTCCGGGGCCCGGTGCTGCCGGGCCTTCTGAAGGCGCTCGACAAGCCGGTGGTGCGCCCCGGTTGAGCCGCCCCCGCCGGAGGCTCTGGCCCCGTGTCGCGTCGCGCCTGCCGTCCGCACCCGGCCGGGGCGGCACGCCCGGGGAGACGAGCGAGCAGGGGGGTGACGCCGGGTTCCGGCACGTCGAGGGCCGGCGGGGAGCGGAAAGGGACTGAGGGGGCAGAAGGGCTGCTGTCCGGAGCCGGAGTCCGGCGCGAGGACGGCACGGGCAGGGACGCGGTGACTACCCGGCACCGATGACCGGCTGACCGGCGAAGACTCCGCGGGCCGCCGGGATGCGGGAGGGGCGGTACGTCCGCCCTGCACGGGCACCGTCCGGCCCCGCCACCCGTCTTCGGCCCCCATTCCCCGCTGTCGTTCCGTGTGTTCCCCACCCATGGATGACGGGGCAGCGGGCCCACATCATGAGGCGACCCACGGCTCAGCTCCTCCGCTGTCCCTGCCCCTGCCCCTGCCCCCTGTCCCGCCCCTTGCCGCCGTGCCCGTCCCGTCGCCGTTGGAGACCCTGATGGAGGCCCTGATGCATCGCACCCGCGGTGTTCCCTTCGTGCTCGCCGTTCTCACCGCGGCCACGCTCACCGGTCCGGCTCCGGCCGCCGTCGCGGCGGCCGGGGGTGAGCACTGCGCGCGCCAGGATCGCGTGCACGTTCCGGGTGCCGCACTGCAGCGCAGCGCCTGTCTGCCCGACCTGACGACGACCGGGCTCGCGGGCACGCCGTACACCGACCCGGCCGACCAGGCCGGACTGACCGCACGCGCCACCCGGACGCCGTCCGGGGTGCCCGGAATCCAGGTCGACGGCTACTTCCCCGACACCTCCCGCTTCAACACCACGCACGGCTGGCGGCACGACGCACAGTTCGTGATCCGGCTGCCGGACCGCTGGAACGGCGGTCTGGTGGTGACCGGCGCGCCGGGCACGCGCAAGCAGTACGCCACGGACAAGGCGATCTCCGACCGGGTCCTCGCGCAGGGATACGCGTACGCGGCGACCGACAAGGGCAACAACGGCGCCGACTTCCACCGGGACGGGCAGCGCCCTGGTGACGCGGTCGCCGAGTGGAACGCACGGACCACCGAGCTCACCCGGGCGGCCCGGCGGGTGGTGGCCCAGCGCTACGGGCAGGCGCCGCGCCGCACCTACGTCACCGGTATCTCCAACGGCGGCTATCTCACCCGCTGGCAGCTGGAGAACCACCCGGAGCTGTACGACGGCGGCGTGGACTGGGAGGGTGCGCTGTGGACGGCGCGGGGCCCGAATCTGCTGACGTCGCTGCCCGTGACGGTGGCCCGGACGCTCGGCGCAGCGGGGGACGAGGATCTCTACGCGGCGGGCTTCGCCCGTGGCTCCGAGTTCCTGTGGCCGTACCACGAGAAGACCTACTGGGGACTGACACAGAAGATCTACCGCGCCGAGTTCGACCCGGCGTACGACCCCGGCTGTCCCGGACCATCCGCCGGGAGCACGCCGGAACAGGTCCTGGCGCCCTGCCCAGCCGACGCGGCGTACGACTACGCGTCGCGCCCCGCGTCCGTCCACCGCGCCGTGGCCCGGGTGGCGCTGACCGGGCGCATCGGCAAGCCGTTGATCACACTGCACGGCGACCTGGACGCCCTGCTGCCCAAGGCCGTCGACTCCGACGTGTACGCGCGCATGATCGACGAGAGCGGGCGGGGCGGGCTGCACCGCTTCTACACGATCCGGGGAGGCACCCACGTCGACGGGCTGTACGACACGCACCCGGACCGGCTGCGGCCGATCCTGCCGTGCTACCGCTCGGCGTTCGACGCGCTGGCCGAGTGGGTGGAGCGGGGCACCCCGCCGCCCGCCGACCGCACGGTCGGCGGACCCGCAGGCGGCGACGTGGTCGACACGTGCAGCCTGAGCGATACGGCCGCGGCGTCGCGTTAGCGGCTCAGCAGCAGCGACTCGACGGCAGCGGCTCAGCGGCCGAGCTCCTTGCGGGTGACGCGGCGCAGCCTGCGCCGCTGGGAGGGGTCCAGCGCGAGGTACGCGGCGGCCGGGACTCCCAGGACCATCAGGAGCACGGCCCACCAGGGCAGCCAGATCGACAGGATGATCCCGGCCGCCACACCCCCCGCGGCGATCTTGGCGTTCTTCGACATGGCGTCGCCTCCTTCGCGGCTCTTGCCGCTCTGTTCTGAAGAACGGGACCGCGCTTCCCGCGGTTCCGGGCCGCGACCCTGAGACATCCCTGAGGCGGCGCCCCTGAGTACCCCGGGAAACCGACGGCACCTCGCGCCGGAGCGAGCCGCCCGGGGCCCCTCTCCTGCATGGTGACCCAAGCCACACCCCGGCCGCACCCGGGGCGCCCCGGAATCCTGTACCCTCGGCGACCCGACCCCACTAGTCAAATTTGAGGACCGGTCATCGCCGCGCAGACGACTTCCCTGACACCACTCCCCGAGACACCCCTGCCGACCCCCTCGGAGATCTCCGAACTCGCCCGCTGCCGCGTCGTATTCCTACCCGGCGATCCCGCCCGCACCGGCACGGTCGCCTTCTGGCCGCCCGACGGCGCAGACCTCCCGGCCGTGCCGTCGGGGACCCCGGCCGGCCTGACGGTGGTGGTACCCGGCGCCGACGGCGTGGAGCCGGCGCGCGTCCGCGCGCTCCTGCTGCCGGTACGTGCCGCCCTTCCCGTTCTCACACGCGCGCGTGCCTGCGGGCACGGGCACCGCGCGGCCGTGTTCTGGGGCACGGCCGCCGTGCACGCCCTGCATCTCGTGGCGCGCGGGCTGCTGCTGCCCGGCCTGTCCCCGGACGGCCACGACGCCTGGCGCGCGGGCCCGCTGGGCGCGGAGGAGATCGAACGGGTCCGCCATCTCGCCGCCGCGATGCCGCCCGAGGCGCACGCCGTGCCGCTGGACGATGCCCCGCCCCTGCGACTGCCCGGCCCGGAAGGGCTGGTACGCGCCTTCCTGGACGCCGTCGCCGACACGCTGCCCCGCTCCCCCGCCGCGCCGCTCGCGGCGGGCTCCGGCGCCTACGCGGCGCCGGAGCCGCTGCGCCTGCCTCACCTGCGGGCCTGGGCGGACGACGTCGCCGCGGGCCACGACGCGGGCGTACGGCTGTCGCTGCGGATCGAGGTGCCCGGGCTGGCGGCCGGCACCGCGCAGGACACTGCGCTCACGTTCCGCGCCGTGCCGCAGGTGCACAGCGTGAGTGATCCCGCCCTCGTCGCGGACGCCGCCGAGGTGTGGACCGGCGCCACCGGTGACGCCTTCGGCCCGCACGCGCGGATGGCCGCCCTGCGCGCACTGGGCCGCGCGGCGCGGGCCTGGCCCCCGCTCGGCCCCCTGTTGTCGGCCGCCGTGCCGGACGCCGTCGAACTCGCCGACGAGGAGGTCGCCGACCTGCTGGGAGCGGGGGCCCGCGCCCTGGCCGGTGCCGGGGTCGACGTCCACTGGCCCCGGGAGGCGGTCCGTGGCCTGACCACCCGCGCGGAGGTCGGGCCGGCCGGTGACGGCCCCGGCGCGGGGCCGTCGTTCCTGTCCGCGGACGCACTGGTGGCCTTCCACTGGCGGTTCGCGCTGGGCGACCGGCGGCTCACCCGCGAGGAACTGGACCGTCTCGCGGAGTCCCACCGTCCTCTCGTACGGCTGCGGGACCGGTGGGTCCTCGTCGATCCCGAGGAGGCACGCCGCGCCCGCGCGCGGCAGGACCGCAAGGTGACGGCCGTCGACGCCCTCGCCGCCGCGCTGACCGGCTCCGCCGAGATCGACGGCGGCCGGGTCGAGGTGTGCCCCACCGGGTGGCTCGCGGCCCTGCGGGACCGGCTCGCCGAGCCGGAGGCGCAGGAGCCCGTCGAGCCGCCCGCCGCCCTCGCCGCGACGCTGCGGGACTATCAGCGGCGGGGCCTCGACTGGCTGGTCCGCATGACCTCGTCCGGCCTCGGCTGCTGCCTCGCCGACGACATGGGCCTCGGCAAGACGGTGACGCTGATCGCCCTGCATCTGCACCGGCAGACCGACGCGTCCGCCGCCGGACCCACCCTGGTGGTCTGCCCGACGTCCCTGATGGGCAACTGGCAGCGGGAGATCGAGAAGTTCGCGCCGGGCACGCGCGTGCGCCGCTTTCACGGCACACAGCGCGACCTGGAGGACCTGGCCGACGGCGAGTTCGTCCTCACGACCTACGGCACGATGCGGCTGGACGCGCGGCGGCTCGCCGAGGTGCGCTGGGGTCTGGTCGTGGCGGACGAGGCGCAGCACGTGAAGAACCCCTACTCGGCGACGGCCCGGCAGTTGCGCACCATAGGCGCCCGCGCGCGCGTGGCGCTCACCGGCACCCCGGTGGAGAACGACCTGTCGGAGCTGTGGGCCGTCCTGGACTGGACGACGCCGGGCCTGCTGGGCCGGCTCGGCACCTTCCGCAGCCGGTACGCGCGGGCCGTCGAGGGCGGCCAGGACCCGGCCGCCGCACAACGGCTGGCCCGGCTGGTGCGGCCGTTCCTGCTGCGCCGCCGCAAGTCCGATCCCGGGATCGCCCCGGAGCTGCCGCCGAAGACCGAGACCGATCACGCCGTGTCGCTCACCACGGAGCAGACGGCCCTGTACGAGGCGGTGGTGCGCGAGGCGCTCGCGGAGATCGCCGGTGCCGACAGCATGGCGCGGCGTGGGCTGATCGTGAAGCTGCTGACCGGGCTGAAGCAGATCTGCAACCACCCGGCGCAGTTCCTCAAGGAGGACCGCCCGGTGATCGCCGGCCGGTCGGGGAAGCTCGAACTCCTCGACGAACTGCTGGACACGATCGTCCCCGAGGGCTCGGGCGTCCTGGTGTTCACGCAGTACGTCCGGATGGCGCGTCTCCTCGAACGGCACCTGGCGTCCCGGGGCACGGCGTCGCTGTTCCTGCACGGCGGGACGTCCGTCACCGAGCGGGAGACCCTGGTCCGGCGCTTCCAGGACGGCGAGGTGCCCGTGTTCCTGCTGTCGCTGAAGGCCGCCGGCACCGGGCTGAACCTGACCCGCGCGGAGCACGTCGTGCACTACGACCGCTGGTGGAACCCGGCCGTCGAGGCGCAGGCCACCGACCGCGCCCACCGCATCGGCCAGACCCGTCCCGTGCAGGTGCACCGGCTGGTCGCGGAAGGAACCGTGGAGGATCGTATCGCCGCTCTGCTGCACCGCAAGCGGGAGCTGGCCGACGCGGTGCTCGGCTCGGGCGAGGCGGCGCTCACGGAGCTGACGGACGCCGAACTGGCCGACCTGGTGGAGCTGCGCGGAGGTATGCGATGACCCGGTACGACGGTGATACGGAGCGCACGTTCGCGGCGCTTCCGCCCGCACGGGGGCGGGGCTTCGCACAGACCTGGTGGGGCCGTGCCTGGCTCCGGGCCCTGGAGGACACGGCGCTGGACGCCAGGCAGGTCAAGACAGGCCGCGGGCTCGCGCGCGCGGGGGTGGTCGGCGCGGTCTCCGTACGGCCGGGACGCATCACGGCCGTGGTGCGGGACCGGGACGGCACGGCGCACCGGGCCGATGTCCTGCTGGAGGAGCTGTCCGGCGCGCAGTGGGACCGCTTCGTCGGTATGGCGGTCGAGCGGGCCGGGCATGTCGCGGCGCTGCTGGAGCGCGAGATGCCGCCGCACCTCGTCGAGGATGCGGCGGCGGCCGGCATCGAGCTGCTGCCGGGCATGGGCGATCTGGAACCGGAGTGCGGCTGCGGCGCCTGGGACCACTGCGGGCACACGGTGGCGCTCTGCCACCAGGTGGCGCGGTTGCTGGACCAGGATCCCTTCGTCCTGCTGCTGATGCGGGGACGCGGCGAACAGGCCCTTCTGGAGGCCCTCCAGGGCCACAGCCGCACGGCCGGCCGGGAGGAGTCCGCCCGTCCCGGGGGCGTGGACGCCGCCGGGGCCTATGCGACGGGGGCGTTGCTGCCGCCGCTGCCCGCCCTGCCCGAGCTGCCGAAGGCGCCGGGCGTGCCGCCGTCCCTGGACGCCGGGATCGCGCCCCCGCCCGGGGTCGATCCGGGCGCGCTCGCCCTGCTGGCCTCCCGGGCGGCGGCACAGGCGCACCGCCTGCTCGCCGGGGCGCTGCGGCCCGGGCACGAGGAGGAGGCGGTGGAGGCGGAACCGACGGTCGCCGTGGACGCGGTACGGCTGGCCGCGTCCGGTCCGGAGCCGGCCGTGGCGGCTCGCCTCGCCGACGGGTCGGGGCGCGACCGGGAAGCCATGTCCGCGGCGGTACGGGCGTGGCGGCACGGTGGCGCCGCCGCGCTGTCCGTGCTGGAGGAGGAGTGGGCCGTGGAAGGAGAAGCGCTCGCACGCGCGCGTGCCACCCTGGAATCGGCGTGGGACGAGGACGAGCGGCCGCCGCTGCGGGCGCGGGCCAACCGGTGGACGGTCGCCGGTGCTTCGCACCAGCTCCGCCTGGGCCGCGACGGCCGCTGGTGGCCCTACCGCAAGGAAGGCGACCGTTGGGTGCCCGCGGGAAGCGCGGCCCAGGATCCCGCGTCGGCCCTGGCCGCGGCGCGGCTCGCCCCGGGGGACGAGCCGTGAAGAGGGCATGCCCCGTGAACGGCCGCAAGCCGGAGCCGGATCCAGAGCCGGAGCGGTGCCGGCCGACGGCCGGTCCGGTCCCGTGTTCGGCAGACCGTTCCAACGCCCTGCCGTGCACCGGTGTTCGGCCGACGCGCGGACCAGGGAGGGCGAGGCGCCGACTGTGCGCACGCCCGTCGACGACCGCATGACGACCGCACGCCAGTCGACGACCGTACGACGACCGCATGGCCGCGCGGCGGTCCGGCGGTCCGGCGGCCGGAGCGCGAGGGCCCGGGCCACGACGCAGCCCCCGTCGCGCATGCGGTGGGGCGACGGCCCGGCCCGACTCGGACAGCGCCTCGGTTCCGCTCCGCTCCCGGAGCGGAACCGAGGCGGCCGATGGGAACGAAGAAACCGGAGAGACCGGAGCAGCCGGAGCAGCCGGGGCGGTGTTCCGGCGACGACCGGAGCGGCCGGTTTCCGGGCCGACCGCCCGGTCGTCCTGGCCTGCGGCCGACCGACCACGTCATGTCCGGCCTCCGCGCCCGCTTCTCCCCGGGGACCGGAGAGCGAAGGCCGTGGGCATCGCGCCCGTGGACCACTGGACGCTTGACCCGGCCGGCGCTACGGCCTCGGGGCGACCGCCGGCGCCGGAGGGGCCGGCGCACGGCTCCCGCGGCTCCTGCGGATTCAGCCCCGGGCCCCCAGCAGGTGGTCCATCGCGAGCTGGTCGAGGCGCTCGAAGGCCATGCCGCGGGCGGCGGCGGCGTCGGCGTCGAACTCCTCGTAGGCGGTGCGGTCGGCGAGCAGGCCCTGGATCCCGTCGGCGGCGGTGGGCTGCGCCAGCTCGTCCAGACGCGCGGCCCGCAGCGCCTCCTGCACCTCGGGGTCGGCCCGGAACGCCGCCGCGCGCTCCTTCAGGATCAGGTAGTTGCGCATGCAGCCGGCCGCGGAGGCCCACACACCGTCGACGTCCTCGGTCCGCGGCGGCTTGAAGTCGAAGTGGCGCGGACCCTCGTACCCGCCGGTCTCCAGGAGGTCCACGAGCCAGAACGCGGACCGCAGGTCACCGGCGCCGAAGCGCAGGTCCTGGTCGTACTTGATGCCGGACTGGCCGTTGAGGTCGATGTGGAACAGCTTGCCCGCCCACAGCGCCTGCGCGATGCCGTGCGGGAAGTTGAGCCCGGCCATCTGCTCGTGGCCGACCTCCGGGTTGACCCCGTACAGCTCCGGCCGCTCCAGCCGCTCGATGAACGCCAGCGCGTGTCCGATGGTGGGCAGCAGGATGTCACCGCGCGGCTCGTTCGGCTTCGGCTCGATGGCGAACCGCAGGTCGTAGCCCTGGGAGGTGACGTACTCGCCGAGGAGGTCGAACGCCTCCTTCATCCGGTCCAGCGCCGCGCGGACGTCCTTGGCGGCACCGGATTCGGCGCCCTCACGGCCGCCCCAGGCCACGTACACCTTCGCGCCCAGCTCGACCGCCAGGTCGATGTTGCGGATCGTCTTGCGCAGCGCGTAGCGGCGCACGTCGCGGTCGTTGGCGGTGAAGCCGCCGTCCTTGAACACCGGGTGGGTGAACAGGTTGGTGGTGGCCATCGGCACCTTCATGCCGGTGGCGTCCAGCGCCTGCCGGAACCGCTTGACGATCGCCTCCCGCTCCGTGTCCGAGGAGCCGAACGGGATCAGGTCGTCGTCGTGGAAGGTGACGCCATAGGCGCCGAGCTCGGCCAGACGCTGCACCGTCTCGACCGGGTCCAGGGCCTGCCGGGTGGCGTCGCCGAAGGGGTCCCGTCCCTGCCAGCCGACGGTCCACAGACCGAAGGTGAACTTGTCCTCGGGAGTGGGCTGGTAGTTCATGCCGCGGCTCCTTGCTCGCTCTACGACCATTTCGTCATGGCCGTTTACAAATTAGTATGCCGATGCACTCATGGGAAGGGACACGGTGTCCCCGAAGGAGTGATGTCCGGATCGTCCCGGTCCGGGCGCCCGCAGAACACCGGGGAACCCCGACAGGCCCCCGGTCAGATCCCGCTGAGCCGCGGAAGAGGGAGAAGCCCGATGTCAGCAGCCGAGGGTCCGCTCGTCGTCGGCGTGGACACGTCCACCCAGTCCACCAAGGCACTGGTCGTCGACGTGGCCACCGGACGTGTGGTCGCGAGCGGCCAGGCGCCGCACACCGTCTCCTCCGGGGCCGGCCGCGAGAGCGATCCGCGTCAGTGGTGGGACGCCCTGTGCGAGGCCCTGAGCCAGTGCGGCGACACGGCGCGCGAGGCCGCCGCGGTGTCGATCGGCGGGCAGCAGCACGGCCTGGTCACGCTGGACGAGCGGGGGGAGCCGGTCCGCCCGGCCCTGCTGTGGAACGACGTGCGGTCGGCGCCGCAGGCCCGCCGGCTGACCGAGGAGCTCGGTGGCGCGAAGGTCTGGGCCGAGCGCACCGGGCTGGTCCCGGCCGCCTCGTTCACGGTCACGAAGTGGGCCTGGCTGGCCGAGAACGAGCCGGAGGCGGTTCGCGCGGCCAGGGCCGTCCGCCTCCCCCACGACTACCTCACCGAGCGCCTGACCGGGCAGGGCACCACCGACCGCGGCGACGCCTCCGGCACCGGCTGGTGGGCGTCCGGCACCGAGGCGTACGACGAGGAGATCCTCGCGCACGTGGGACTCGACCCGGCGCTGCTGCCCCGCGTGGTGCGGCCCGGCGAGGTGGCGGGCACCGTGCGCAGCGGTCACGGCCTGCCGTTCTCCGAGGGCACCCTGGTCGCCCCCGGCACCGGCGACAACGCCGCCGCTGCACTCGGCCTCGGGCTGCGCCCCGGCATGCCGGTGATGAGCCTCGGCACGTCGGGCACGGTGTACGCCGTGTCGCGGCGCCGGCCCGCCGACCCGACCGGCACCGTGGCCGGCTTCGCCGACGCCCGCGGCGACTGGCTGCCGCTGGCCTGCACCCTCAACTGCACCCTCGCCGTCGACCGGATCGCCGCCCTGCTGGGCCTGGACCGCGAGGCCGTCGAACCCGGTACGGACGTCACCCTCCTGCCCTACCTGGACGGTGAGCGCACCCCGAACCTGCCCGGCGCCTCCGGCCTGCTGCACGGACTGCGCCACGACACCACCGCCGGCCAGCTGCTGCAGGCCGCCTACGACGGTGCCGTCCACGCCCTGCTCGGCGCGCTCGACCTGGTCCTCGACGAGGACGCGGACCCGTCCGCGCCCCTGCTGCTGATCGGCGGCGGCGCCCGCGGCACGGCCTGGCAGCAGACCGTACGGCGGCTGTCGGGGCGGCCCGTGCAGATCCCCGAGGCCAGGGAACTGGTGGCGCTCGGCGCCGCGGCGCAGGCGGCCGGCCTGCTGACGGGCGAGGACCCGGCCGCGGTCGCCCGGCGCTGGAACACGGCCGCCGGTCCGGTGCTCGACGCCGTGGAACGGGACGAGGCGGCGCTGGCCAGGATCACCGGGGTACTCTCCGACGCGGCCCCCCTGCTGGAGCGGGGCACGCGGACCCCCTGACGGCACACACCGACCGAGGACTGACGGAGGCATGAGCGCACCCCTGCACGAGGTACACCCGGCCGGCCCCGGACGCGCGCTGCCGGACACCCAGCAGGGCATGCGCCGGCGCAACCTGGCCCGGGTGATGCACGCCGTCCGCGCCGAGGGGCCGCTGTCCCGGGCCGCCGTCGCCTCACGGATCGGGCTCACGCGCGCGGCGGTGTCGACGCTCGTGGACGAGCTCATCCGCTCCGGCCTGCTGGAGGAACTGGGCCCCGAGCGACCCGGCCGGGTGGGCCGGCCCGGTTCGGCCCTCGCGGTCAGCGCACGCGGCCCCGCGGGGCTCGGCGCCGAGATCGGCGTCGGCCACCTGGCGGTCTGCGCGGTCGACCTGCGCGGCCACGTGCGCGCGCGGGCCGTGCGGTACGGCACGCACCGCGGGAGTTCCCCCGAACCGGTGATCGAGCAGCTCGCGGAGCTGGTGCGGCGGGTCGTCACCGAGGCGGAGGCGGAGGGCCTGTGGCCGGCGGGGCTCGCCGTGGCGGTACCGGGACTCGTGGCGCGGGACGCCCGGACCGTCGTACACGCCCCGAACCTCGACTGGCACGACGCGGATCTGAGCTCCCTGCTGCCCTCGGACATCCCGCTGACGGTGGACAACGAGGCCAACTTCGGCGCTCTCGCCGAACTCTGGCTCGGCGCGGCCACGCCGCGGGACTTCCTGCACGTCTCGGCCGCGATCGGCATCGGCGCCGCCGTGGTCGTGGACGGGCTCCTGCTGCGCGGGACCCGCGGGTTCGCGGGCGAGCTGGGGCACGTGCCGGTGTGGCCCGACGGCCCCGCATGCGCCTGCGGGGGGCGCGGCTGCCTGGAGCAGTACGCCGGTGAGGAGGCGGTCCTGCGCGCGGCCGGCCTGGAGCCGGGCGAGGACCGCGTCGGCCTGCTCGCCGAACGGGCGCAGCGCGGTGACGAGGAGGTACGGCGTGCCCTGCGCGCGGCGGGAGAGGCGCTCGGCATCGCCCTGACCGGAGCCGTCAACCTGCTCGACCCCGAGACCGTGGTCCTGGGCGGCGCGCTGGCCGGGCTCGCTCCCTGGCTGCTGCCGTCGCTCCGGGACGAACTGGCCCGGCGTACGGCCGGACCGGTCTGCCCCGTGTCCGTGTCCGGGTTCGGGCCCGAGGGGCCGTTGCTCGGTGCCGCGCACTCGGTGGTGCGGGCCGTGCTGGACGATCCGGCGGCGGTGGCGGAACGGGCTGAGCCGGGCACCGCACAAGGCTGAGCCGGGCGTGGAGCGGGGCTGAGCCGGGCACCGCACAAGGCTGAGCCGGGCGTGGAGCGGGGCTGAGCCGGGCACCGTACAGGGCTGAGCCGGGCTGAGCCGGGCCTCGGCTCCCCGGACTTCGGCGGCTCGCCTCCCCCTCCTCACCCGATCGAGTGAGCGGGTTGTCCACAACTCCTCTGCTGTCCACGGGAACGGGCCGGTGCCTTCTGCCCGGCGGGCAGGCGCCGTAACGTGATCCGCGAGAACGCAACGGCCGGCGGCCCGTCCTGTCGGCCTTCGTCGAAACGGAGCCGTGCAGCGATGAGCGATCCCCGCATCCTGACCGTACGTCCCGAACCGGGCGAGTACGCGTGGACGTTCGGCGGAGCACCGCCCGTCGCGCGCATCACCCCGGGCACGGTCCTGGACCTGTACACCGAGGACTGCTTCGCCGGCCGGGTGCGGTCCGAGAAGGACCTGGTGTCCGAGGTCTGCGAGTTCCCGTTCCTCAACCCCCAGACCGGTCCCTTCCACGTGGAGGGCGCGGAGCCCGGGGACACCGTCGCCGTGCACTTCGTGTCGATCGAACCGGCCCGGGACTGGGCGGCGTCGACCACGGTCCCCCTGTTCGGCGCGCTCACCTCCACCCACACCACGGCCTCTCTCCAGCCGCCGCTGCCGGAGAGGGTCTGGATCTGGCAGCTCGACCGGGCGCGCCGTACGGCGATGTTCCGGGCGCGGGACAGCGACATCGAGGTGGAGCTGCCGCTGGACCCGATGCACGGCACGGTGGGAGTGGCCCCCGCCAACCTGGAGGTGCGCTCGGCCCTGGTGCCCGACGCGCACGGCGGCAACATGGACACGCCCGAGATGCGGGCCGGCGTCACCTGCTACCTCGGGGTCAACGTCGAGGGAGCACTGCTCAGTCTCGGCGACGGGCACGCACGGCAGGGTGAAGGAGAGACCTGTGGGGTCGCCGTGGAGTGCGCGATGAACACGGTGGTGATCGTCGAACTGCTGAAGGGCCTCGCCACGCCCTGGCCCCGCATCGAGTCCGACACGCACATCATCTCGACCGGTTCCGCACGCCCGCTGGAGGACGCCTTCCGCATATCCCAGCTGGACCTGGTGCAGTGGCTGGTGCGCGACTACGGCTTCAGCGAGCTGGACGCCTACCAGTTCGCGACCCAGGCCGTCGAGTCCCCGCTGGCCAACGTCTGCGACACCAACTACACCTGCGTGGCCAAGCTCCGCAAACAGTGGCTGCCCGCGCGCGAGACCCACCGCGGCGTGCACGCGCGGCTGCGCGAGACGGCCGCCGCGCTGCGGAACTGACCACCCCCTGCCGAAACCGGCACCACCGTGACCGCGTCCAAGACACACCGAAGACGTCCCGAAGACGCGATCGACCACACGCTGAATGCCTCAGAGAACCCGAGGACCACCGAAAGGCGATCCGCATGGAACGAACACGAGCGCTCCTCCCCAGCAGGCGGCGGCTCCTGATGGGCGCCGCACTCGCCACCGCCCCGTACGCGTTGCTCTCCGGGCCACGGGCCGGCGCGAAGCCCCAGGCCGTCGACCATCCGGGCGCCGAATGGCAGCCGGCGAGCACCTCCAACTACACCGCGGCGAACCGCCCCACGAGCCACCGCATCGACTACGTGGTCGTCCACGTCACGCAGGAGACCTATCCCGACACCCTGTCCATCTTCCGCGACCCGCGCAGAAAAGTGTCCGCGCACTACGTCGTCCGGTCCGCCGACGGGCACATCGCGCAGTGCGTCCGCGAGGCGGACATCGCCTGGCACGCGGGGAACTGGGACTACAACACGCGCAGTGTCGGCATCGAGCACGAGGGCTGGGTGGACCGCCCCGCGTACTTCACCGACGCCCTCTACGAGCGGTCGGCCGGTCTCACCGCGGCGATCTGCGCGCGGTACGGCATCCCCAAGGACCGGGCCCACATCATCGGGCACCACGAGGTACCGGGCAGCGACCACACGGATCCCGGCCCGTACTGGGACTGGACCCGGTACATCAGACTCGTCAACCTGCTCGCCTGACCGCAGCGGCGGCCGAGGAGCCCTCCGTGACGCCGCCGCTTCCGCTCGCGGCTCTCACCGCGTGAGCCCGGGACGTGAGCCCGGGACGTGAGCCCGGGAGGTGGCGTGCTTTTCCCTCCCCCGTCCAGAGCCGTGCCGTGGGAGGGAAGAGGCGGACGGCTGAGGCGGAAAGACACGGGCAGAGGGAAGAGGCGGGGCGGAGGGGGAGGGAAGAGGCGGGGCGGGTGGGGCGGGAAGAGGCAGGCGGGGGCGGGACCTCATCGGTTGAGGCAGGAGCCGGTCGTAGGGCGGCGGGAGCCGGTCGTAGTATCGGATGATCTCGTGGGGGGAGGTCGTCGTGGGCAGCAGGCAGCGCCCTGGCACACCGACACTGGAGGAGGTGGCCGCTCTCGCCGGTGTGGGGCGCGGGACGGTCTCCCGTGTCATCAACAATGCGGCGGGCGTCAGGGACTCCACGCGCCGTGCCGTCCAGCGCGCCATCGCCGAACTGGGGTACGTGCCCAATCTGGCGGCCCGTTCCCTGGCCGGGCGGCGCGCGGACGCCGTCGCGCTGGTCATGACGGAGCCGGACTGGAGGAAGTTCGGGGAACCGTTCTTCTCGGAGACCGTCCGGGCCGTCGGCGACGCGCTGGCCGACACCAAGGTGCAGTTGCTGCTCACCCTGGTCCGCACCGACGCCGACCGGCAGCGCTTCGTGGAGTACGCGCGCGGCGGCCGGGTCGACGGTGTGCTGCTGATGTCCGTGCACGCCGAGGACACACTGCCCGACATGCTCGCCGAGGCGGGGCTGCCCACCGTCATGCTGGGGCGGCGCTCGGTCGACGAGAGCGTCACCTACGTGGACGCGGACAACGCCGGTGGCGCCCGCAGCGCGGTCGCGCACCTGCTGAGCCGCGGTCGCCGCGCGATCGCCACGATCACCGGACCGCTCGACATGTACGTCGCCCAGTGCCGGTTGCGCGGCTACCGCGAGGCCCTGGAACGGGCGGGCGTCGAGATCAGGCCCTCCTGGGTCGTCGAGGGCGACTTCACCGAGGAGAGCGGGCGCCGGGCGATGGCCGAGATCATCGAGCGGAACCCGGAGATCGACGCCGTCCTCGCCGCGTCCGACTCCATGGCCTCCGGAGCGCTGAGCGCCCTGCGCGCGGCGGGCCGCCGGGTGCCGGAGGACGTGTCGGTGATCGGTTTCGACGACTTCCTGCTGGCCCGGCACACGGATCCGCAGCTGACGACGGTCCGTCAGCCGCTGGAGGAGATCGGCCGCACCATGGTGCGGCTGCTCCTGGAGGAAATGGAGGACTCCGCGGTGGCCTGGCGGCACGTCATCCTCCGTACGGAACTGGTGCTCCGCGACTCGGCCTGAGCCGCTTCGGCTTCGGCTTCGGCCTCGCTCGTCCCCTCTTGACACAGGTGATGTCTGCTGGCTTCATGACGAACAGGGTGGGAGCGCTCCCACCCCAGGGGGCCTCTCGCTCGCCACCCCGGCCGCGCCCTCACCCGGCCTGGCCGGCCGACGCGCGCCTCTCCCCACGGCACGACACCGCATCCCCCATCACGACGCCACACCCCCACATCACGACACTCCACACCATCCCCGCCCCCACCCCACCGCACCGCATCGCATCGCACCGCATCGCACCGCATCGCACGGCACGACCCCGTTCCTCCCGGCACCCTGTACGGAAAGGACGATTCCGTTGCGCCCGCACCTGTTCGACAGACCCCGCCCGCACCTGTTCCGCCTCCCCGGACGGACCAGGCGGAACGCCCCGCCCTCACACACCGTCACGTCCCCATACACCGCCACATCCCCGTACCCCGCCCTCCCCTCGCACCCCACCTCACCGCTGCACACCACCCCACCCCCGCGCACCACCCCAACCCCGCGCACTGTCTCCCGCCGCGGACCGGCCGCCGCCCTCGCCGCCGCCCTGACCGCCGGCCTGCTGCTCCCCCTCGCCGCCGCCTCCCCGTCGGCCGCCGCGCCCGCGTTCAACTACGGCGAGGCTCTGCAGAAGTCCCTCTTCTTCTACGAGGCCCAGCAGTCCGGGAAGCTGCCGGACACCAACCGGGTCTCCTGGCGCGGCGACTCGGCGCTGAACGACGGCAGGGACGTGGGCCTGGACCTGACCGGCGGGTGGTACGACGCCGGTGACCACGTCAAGTTCGGCCTGCCGATGGCGTATTCGGCGACGGTCCTGGCCTGGGGCGGCCTGGAGGAACGGGCCGCCTACACCTCGACGGGCCAGTGGACGCACCTGAAGAACAACCTCCGGTTCGTCAACGACTACTTCGTCAAAGCCCACCCGTCACCCAACGTCCTGTACGGCCAGGTCGGCCACGGCGGCAAGGACCACGCCTGGTGGGGCCCGGCCGAGGTGATGCCGATGGAGCGGCCCGCCTACAAGATCGACGCCTCCTGCCCAGGATCGGACCTCGCCGGGCAGACCGCCGCCGCCCTCGCGGCCTCCTCCATGGTGTTCGCCGACAGCGACGCCGCCTACGCCGGAAAGCTGCTCACGCACGCCAAGCAGCTGTACGGGTTCGCGGACACCTACCGGGGGAAGTACAGCGACTGCATCACCGACGCCAGGAGTTACTACAACTCCTGGAGCGGCTACCAGGACGAGCTGGTCTGGGGCGCGATCTGGCTGTACAAGGCCACCGGTGACGCGGCCTACCTGGCGAAGGCGGAGAGCTACTACGACCAGCTGTCCACCGAGCCGCAGACCTCCACCCGTTCCTACCGCTGGACCCTGTCCTGGGACGACACCTCCTACGGCGCCTACATCCTGCTGGCCCAGCTGACCGGCAAGCGGAAGTACGTCGACGACGCCAACCGCTGGCTGGACTGGTGGACCGTCGGCGTGAACGGCAGCCGCGTGCGCTACTCTCCCGGCGGCCAGGCGGTCCTCGACAGCTGGGGCTCCCTGCGCTACGCCGCCAACACCGCGTTCGCAGCGCTGGTCTACTCGGACTGGCTCACCGGCGACGCCGAACGCAAGACGCGCTACCACGACTTCGCGGTCCGGCAGATCAACTACGCCCTCGGTGACAACCCGCGCAGGTCGAGCTACGTCGTCGGATTCGGCGCCAACCCGCCCACCAAGCCCCACCACCGCACCGCGCACGGCTCCTGGACCGACCAGATCACCAGCCCCGCCGAGAGCCGCCACACCCTCTACGGCGCCCTGGTCGGCGGTCCCAGCGGGCCGGACGACAGCTACACCGACGACCGGCAGAACTACGTGAACAACGAGGTCGCCACCGACTACAACGCGGCCTTCAGCGGCGCCCTGGCCCGTCTGCACGCCGAGTACGGCGGCACGCCCCTGGCGGACTTCCCCAAGCCCGAGCAGCCCGACGGCCCCGAGGTGTCCGTACAGGCCTCGGTGAACGCTTCCGGAACCAACTTCACCGAGATCAAGGCCTACCTCGTCAACAAGTCCGCCTGGCCGGCCCGGGCGCTGACCGACAGTTCCCTGCGCTACTACTTCACGCTGGAGCCCGGGGTCCGCCCGGACCAGATCAGCGTCACCACCAACTACAACCAGTGCGGGAAGGCATCCGGGCCGACGCAGTACGAGGGCAGCGTCTACTACGTCACCGTGGACTGCTCGGACGCCGTGATCGCGCCCGCCGGCCAGTCCGCGTACCGCAAGGAGGTGCAGTTCCGGATCACCTCGTCGGGCGCCTGGAACCCGGCCGACGACTGGTCCTACGCGGGGATCGCGACCACTCCGGGCAGCACCCCGGTGGACGCCCCGCACATCGTCCTGCTGGAGGGAACCGACCGGCAGTGGGGCACCGCACCGGGCGGCGACGCCCCCTCGGCCCCTGGCTCCCGGGCACCGGGAAACTGACCGGCGCCTGACGGCAGCGCACCGGCCCGGCACCGCACCGGCCGACCGCCGCCGCCGTCGTCGCCGCCGCCGTCCAAACGACAGCGCACCGGCCCGGCGTCACTCTCCCCCGACGCCGGGCCCGTCGGCCTGCCCGCCACCCGTGCCGGGAACGGGATCACGAAAATTTCGGGAGCGCTCCCAAACATTCCGCCTCCCTTTTGGATCAACCTCCTGACCTGCCCTTTCGTAAATCCTTCGACAGTTCCTTGTCCACAGTCTTGTCAGGGACATGGGCCGCTCCTACAGTCCCGTCCGAACCAGAAATTGGGAGCGCTCCCATCCGTGGGGAGATGGTAGCGCTCCCGTCCCCAGCGCATCGCACGCCTTCCCCCGCTCCCTCCCGGAAAGGCCCCCCACATGAGATCGTTACCGCCCCCCACCCGCTCCCTGCGCGCCCTGCTGGGCGCGTTCCTGGCGGCTTTCGCGGTCATCGGCACGCTGATGACGGCGCCGACGCCGGCGCAGGCCGACACCACGATCTGCGAGCCCTTCGGTTCGACCACGATCCAGGGACGCTATGTCGTCCAGAACAACCGCTGGGGCACCAGCGCCACCCAGTGCGTGACCGCCACGGACACCGGCTTCCGGATCACGCAGGCCGACGGCTCGGTGCCGACCAACGGCGCGCCGAAGTCGTACCCGTCGGTCTTCAACGGCTGTCACTACACCAACTGTTCGCCGGGCACCAACCTCCCGGCGCAGGTCAGCAGCATCTCCAGCGCGCCCAGCAGCATCTCCTACGGATATGTCGGCAACGCCGTGTACAACGCCTCGTACGACATCTGGCTGGACCCGACGCCCCGCACCGACGGGGTGAACCGGACCGAGATCATGATCTGGTTCAACCGGGTGGGCCCGATCCAGCCGATCGGCTCCCCGGTCGGCACGGCCACCGTGGGCGGGCGCACCTGGGAGGTGTGGTCGGGCAGCAACGGCTCCAACGACGTGCTGTCCTTCGTGGCCCCGTCGGCGATCGGCAGCTGGAGCTTCGACGTCATGGACTTCGTCCGGGCGACCGTGGCCCGCGGGATGGCCCAGAACAACTGGTACCTGACCAGCGTTCAGGCCGGATTCGAGCCGTGGCAGAACGGCGCGGGACTGGCGGTGAACTCCTTCTCCTCGACCGTCAACACCGGCGGCGGCTCGGGTGGCCCCGGTAATCCCGGCACCCCGGCGGCGTGCAAGGTGTCGTACGCCACGAACGTCTGGACGGGCGGCTTCACCGCGAACGTCACCGTCACCAACACCGGCTCCTCCGCCGTCGACGGCTGGAAGCTCGCCTTCACCCTGCCCTCCGGGCAGCGCATCACCAACTCCTGGAACGCCACCGTCACCCCGGCCTCGGGCGCGGTCACGGCGAGCGGGACGGGCCACAACGCGCAGATCGCGCCGGGCGGCAGCCAGACGTTCGGATTCCAGGGGACCTACAGCGGCACGTTCGCGCAGCCGAACGGCTTCAGCCTGAACGGCACCGCCTGCACGACCGCCTGACACGGTGACCGGCACCACCCGCACGACCACGTGACACGGTGACCCGGTCGGCGGGCCCCGCGCCCGCCGCGCCCCACCCGCTCCGGGGCCCGCTCTTCCTCCCTGCCTGCGCCGACAGGGCGGGCCCCGGAAACCCCCCGCGTACGGACCGTCCAGGAAAGGCCTGTCCGCATGAGCCGCTCGCCCTCCCCGCGCCGCCCGGCGGTCGTCGCCGCGCTGTGCGCGGTGGCCCTCTCCCTCACCGGGCTGGCCGCCGCTCCCGCCACCACCGCCGCCCCTGAACCGTCCTCCGCCGCCGCCCTCCCCTACCAGGACCCGTCCCTGCCGGTGGCCGACCGCGTCGCCGACCTGCTGTCCCGGATGACCCTGGACGACAAGCTCGGCCAGATGACGCAGGTCGAGAAGGACGCGCTGGTCCCGCAGTCCGACCTCGCCACCTACCGCATCGGCTCGGTGCTCTCCGGCGGCGACTCCACGGTCAGCCCGAACAACGCCCAGACCTGGGCCGACACCTACGACTCCCTCCAGCGCACCGCCCTCGGGACCCCGCTGGGCATCCCGATGATCTACGGCATCGACGCCGTCCACGGCCACAACGCGGTGCGCGGCGCGACGGTCTTCCCGCACAACATCGGCCTGGGCGCCACCCGGGACCCCGCGCTCGTGCAGCGCATCGGACGCGCGGTGGCCGAGGAGGTGGCCGGCACCGGCATCGACTGGTCCTTCGCGCCCTGTCTGTGCGTGGCCCGCAACGACCGGTGGGGCAGGACGTACGAGTCGTTCGGCGAGACGCCCGAGGTGCCCAGCGCGATGACGACGTTCGTCACCGGCATGCAGGGCGAGACCCTGGGTTCCGGCCCGGCCTCCGTCCTCGCCACCGCCAAGCACTATCTCGGTGACGGCGGCACCACCGGCGGCGTCGACCAGGGCGACACCCAGCTGTCCGAGGCCGAGCTGCGCGCGGTCCACCTGCCGCCCTTCAAGGAGGCGGTGCGGCGCGGCGTGGGCTCGGTGATGCTGTCGTACAGCAGCTGGAACGGTGTGAAGTCGCACGCCCACAAGTACCTGGTCACCGACGTCCTCAAGGGCGAGCTGGGCTTCACCGGGTTCGTCGTCTCGGACTGGGCGGCCGTCGACCAGCTCGACGGGCAGAGCGGTTTCACCGCCGCCGAGATCGCCACGGCCGTCAACGCCGGTGTCGACATGGTGATGGTCCCGCACGACTACAAGAAGTTCCTGAGCCTGCTGCGCGGCGAGGTGAGCGCCGGGCGGATCACGACGGCCCGCGTCGACGACGCCAATCGCCGCATCCTCACCAAGAAGTTCCAGCTCGGGCTGTTCGAACGGCCGTACACCGATCGTTCGCTGACACCGGGGGTCGGCTCCGCGGAGCACCGGGCGCTGGCCCGTCAGGCCGTGCGCGAGTCCCAGGTGCTGCTGAAGAACGACGGCGGCGTCCTGCCGCTGCCGAAGACGGCGAAGCTGTTCGTCGCCGGCAAGTCCGCCGACGACATCGGCAACCAGAGCGGCGGCTGGACGATGGGCTGGCAGGGCCGCAGCGGCCCCATCACCGAGGGCACCACCGTCCTGCAGGGCATCCGCGCCGCCGTCACCGACCCCTCCAAGGTCACCTACGACCGCTACGGCAACGGTATCGACGGCAGCTACACGGCCGCCGTGGCCGTGGTCGGCGAGACGCCCTACGCCGAGATGCGCGGCGACCGGCCCGGCTCCCTGGGGCTGGACCAGGAGGACCTCCAGACCCTAGCCAGACTGAAGGCGAGCGGGGTGCCCGTGGTCGTGGTCCTGGTCTCCGGCCGGCCGCTGGACATCGCCGCCCAGCTGCCCGACTGGAAGGCGCTGCTGGCCGCCTGGCTGCCGGGCACCGAGGGCGACGGCGTCTCCGACGTGCTGTTCGGCGACCACGCCCCGACCGGCAAGCTGCCCATGACGTGGATGAGCAGCGCCTCCCAGCAGCCCGTCAACGCCGGCGACGGCAAGACGCCGCTGTTCCCGTACGGGTACGGGCTGGCCTACGACACCGGCACCGACCCCGGTCCGGACCCGGACCCTGATCCCGACCCGGCTCCGGCCCCCAAGTCCTGCTCGGCGCAGTTCCGGGTCGCCTCCTCCTGGTCGGGCGGCTACCAGGCGGAGGTCACCGTCAAGAACACGGGAACCGCTCCGCTGACCGGCTGGTCGGTCGCGTGGGACCTGGGCGGTTCGACCGTGACCAGCCTCTGGAACGGCTCGCTGACGGTGGCGCAGGGCCGGGCCACCGTCCGCAACACCACCCACAACGGCGCCCTGTCCCCCGGCGCCACCACATCGTTCGGCTTCACCGCGAACGGCACCGCGGGCGCGCCCGCCCCGCAGTGCGCCGGCACCTGACCGCACCACCGGCACCACCACGCACCACCGGCACCACCACGCACCACCGGCGCTACGAGCACCACAACGCGCCACCAGCGCTCCACGCACCACCTCGCACCACCGGCACCACAGGCGCTGCGACGCACCACCCGCACCGCGCCTCCCGCACCGTACAACCGAGGAGAGACGATGACCGACCGGACCAGACGCTCCGGCGACGCCCCGCGGCGATCAAGCCGCCGGCGCTCGGCGGCACTGGCCACCGCCCTGACCACCCTGATGCTGGGTCTGACGGGCCAGCTCGCCGGACAGCCCGCGTCCGCCGCGGAACCGCACGTCGACAACCCGTTCACCGGCGCCACCTTCTACGTCAACCCCGACTACGCCGAGCGCGTCGACGCCTCCATCGCGCAGACCTCCGACGCGGCGCTCAAGGCCAGGATGGAGAAGGTCAGGAACAACCCCACCGCGGTGTGGCTGGACCGGATCGCGGCCATCCACGGCGGCGAGGCCAACGCGGGCCGCAAGAGTCTGGCCGACCACCTCGACCTGGCGCTGGCGCAGAAGAAGCCGGGGCAGCCGATCACCGCCACGTTCGTGGTGTACGACCTGCCGGGGCGGGACTGCGCCGCGCTCGCCTCCAACGGCGAGCTCCCGCTCACCGAGGCCGGGCTGGCGCGGTACAAGTCCGAGTACATCGACGTCATCGCGGACGTGTTCAAGAACCCCAAGTACCAGGACATCCGCATCACCACGGTCATCGAGCCGGACGGCCTGCCGAACCTGGTGACGAACCTCTCCGACCCCGAGTGCGCGCAGGCCAAGAGCAGCGGCCTGTACGTCAAGGCCGTGCAGTACGCCCTGGACAAGCTGCACGCGATCCCGAACGTCTACACGTACCTGGACTTCGCGCACTCCGGCTGGCTCGGCTGGGACACCAACCTCACCCAGACCGTGCAGCTGTACACCGACGTCGCCAAGGGCACCTCGGCCGGGCTGAACAGCGTCGACGGGCTGATCACGAACGTCTCCAACTACACGCCGCTGGAAGAGCCGTTCCTGACCAACCCCGACAAGACGGTCGGCGGCAACATGGTCAAGTCCGGCAAGTTCTACGAGTGGAACCCCAACTTCGACGAGTCGGACTTCACCAGGAACGTGCACCGGGCGCTGGTGTCGGCCGGCTGGCCCGCCTCCACCGGCATGATCATCGACACCTCCCGCAACGGCTGGGGCGGCGCCGGCCGGCCCACCGCCGAGAGCACCAGCACCACCCTGGACACCTACATCGCCCAGTCCAAGGTGGACCGCCGGGCCCACCGCGGCCTGTGGTGCAACGTGGACGGCGCCGGTATCGGGCAGCCTCCGCAGGCGGCACCGTCCGGCTACCCCGACTCGCACCTCGACGCGTTCCTGTGGGTCAAGCCGCCGGGCGAGTCGGACGGGGCCAGCGAGGACATCCCGAACAACGAGGGCAAGCGCCAGGACCCGATGTGCGACCCCACGTACACCGCGCCCAACGCCGGCAACAACAAGACCGGCGCGCTGTCCGACGCCCCGCTGGCCGGACACTGGTTCCACAAGCAGTTCGCGATGCTGGTGAACAACGCCCACCCGGCCCTGGACGGCGGCGGTTCCAACCCCGACCCCGGCGGTGACACCACCGCCCCGACCGCGCCCACCGGCCTGACGGCGACCGCGAAGACCGCGAGCAGCGTCTCGCTGTCCTGGACGGCCGCGACGGACAACGTGGGGGTGACCGGTTACGACGTCTACCGGGGCACCACCAAGGTGAACTCCTCGCCGGTGACGGGCACGGCCTTCACGGACACCGGGCTGAGCGCGTCCACCGCCTACAGCTACACCGTCCGGGCCCGGGACGCGGCCGGCAACGTCTCCGCGCCCTCGGCCGCGCTGAGCGTCACCACGGAAGCGGGCGGCGGCAACCCGGGTCCGGACCCGGTCGGCGGGGTCAAGGTCCAGTACAAGAACAACGACGGTTCCGCCACCGACAACAGCATCCGTCCGGGCCTGCGGGTCGTGAACACCGGAAGTGCCGCGTTCGACCTGAGCAAGGTCACGGTGCGCTACTACTTCACCCGGGACGGCGGTTCCTCCACGGTCAACGCCTACTGCGACTACGCGGCCGTCGGCTGCTCCCAGCTCAAGCTGCGGGTCGTCCCGCTGAGCACCCCCGTCGCGGGCGCCGACGCCTACCTGGAGGTCGCCTTCGGCGGCGGCAGCCTGGCGGCCGGCAAGGACACCGGTGACCTCCAGCTGCGGCTGGCCAAGGGCGACTGGTCGGCGTTCAACGAGGCCAACGACTACAGCCGCGGCACCAACACCGCGTACGCCGACGCCCCGTCGGTCCCCGCCTACCTCGGCACCCAGACCGCCTGGGGCACGCCGCCCGCCTGACCTTCCCTGCCCCTGTTCCCCGCCGGTCCCCGTCTCCCTCGCCCGTCCGGTCGGAGCACGTCCCCGGACGGGCGAGGGCTCCAGCACATCCGCCCGCCCCTGACGGCCGTGACCTGCCTGTCATGACCTGATCACCAGTACCTGATACCGCAGGAGACACCGGAGGCACAGCAATGACACAAGCAACACCGACGCCACCGTCGGCACCGACAGCACGGGAACCGGGCGGCACCAGAGCCCGGCTGATCCGGCGCGGCAGGCTCGTCTCCCTGACGGCGGTCCTGGCCACCCTGCTCGGCGCGCTCGGCCTGTCCGTGCTCGGGCAGAGCAGCGCGCAGGCCCACGGCGTGGCGATGATGCCCGGCTCGCGCACCTACCTCTGCCAGCTGGACGCCATCACCGGCACCGGCGCGCTGAACCCGACCAACCCCGCGTGCAAGGACGCGCTGAGCAAGAGCGGCTCGACGGCCCTGTACAACTGGTTCGCCGTGCTCGACTCCAACGCGGGCGGACGCGGCCCGGGTTACGTCCCGGACGGCACCCTGTGCAGCGCGGGTGACCGGTCGCCGTACGACTTCTCCGCCTACAACGCCGCGCGCGCCGACTGGCCCCGGACGCACCTGACGTCCGGTGCCACGATCAAGGTGCAGTACAGCAACTGGGCGGCCCACCCGGGCGACTTCCGCGTCTACCTCACCAAGCCCGGCTGGTCGCCCACGTCCCAGCTGGGCTGGGGCGACCTGGAGCTGATCCAGACCGTCACCAACCCGCCGCAGCAGGGCGGGGCGGGCTCCAACGGCGGCCACTACTACTGGGACCTGAAGCTGCCCTCGGGCCGCTCCGGTGACGCGCTGATCTTCATGCAGTGGGTGCGGTCGGACAGCCAGGAGAACTTCTTCTCCTGCTCCGACGTCGTCTTCGACGGCGGCAACGGCGAGGTGACCGGCATCCGCGGCTCGGGCGGCACGCCGACCCCGACCCCGACGCCCACCCCGACGCCGACTCCCACGCCGACCCCGACGCCCACGCCCACGCCCACGGACCCTCCGCACACCGGTTCCTGCATGGCCGTCTACGAGGTGGTGAACTCCTGGAACGGCGGCTTCCAGGGCGAGGTCGAGGTGATGAACCACTCGAAGCAGCCGCTGAACGGATGGGGCGTGCAGTGGAAGCCCGGTACGGGGACCCGGATCAGCAGCGTGTGGAACGGCTCGCTGACGACCGGATCCGACGGCACGGTGACGGTACGGAACGTGGACCACAACCGGGTCATCGGTCCCGACGGCAGCGTGACCTTCGGCTTCACCGCGACCTCCACGGGCAACGACTTCCCGGCCGGCACGATCGGCTGCGTCAACCCGTGACCCCGTGAACCCGTGAACCCTGATCACTCATCCTGATCGCCCACCCCATCCACCAGCGACCGGAAGCGGCGCGCGGCCCCGCGCGGCGGGGCCCCCGGGCGGGGGGGGCCGAACGCGGCCGCCCGGAAGGGGTTCGAAACGCGGTACCTCTGGGGGGCGGGAGGGG
>NZ_JBEXTV010000013.1:0-2283 GCF_040628835.1 Streptomyces sp. NPDC006134
CACGGCGGGACGGCCGGCGGCCCGGCGGGGCGACCGGCGGGCACGGCGGGACGGCCGGCGGCCCGGCGGGACGGCCGGCGGGCACGGCGGGACGGCCGGCGGCCCGGCGGGGCGACCGGCGGGCACGGCGGGACGGCCGGCGGCCCGGCGGGGCGACCGGCGGGCACGGCGGGACGGACGCCCCGGCGCCGCAGCGGCGGTGGGGCGCGGTGGCCTCAGGCGGGTCCGGCAGGACTGGCGGGTCCGGCAGGACCGGCAGGACCGGCGGGTCCGGAACGCTGCCGGGCCTCGTCCGCGAGGGTGTGGCCGGAGCCGCGTGCCTGCTCGGCGACCTGGCCGCTCTGGTCACGCGCCTCGTCCTGGGTGGTGCGCGCGGCCTGCGCCGCGGTGTCCTTCACCTCCGCGGCCGCGCTCTGCGTCACCTCCTTGGCGCCTTCCTTCAGGTGCTGCGCGGACTCGGCGGCGGCCTGCTTCACCGGCTTCAGTGCCTCGCCGCTCTGCTCCATCAGCGCGGACACCTTCTCCTGCTCCGTCCGGGTGGCGGGCAGCAGCGAGGACGCCAGCAGACCGACGCCGAAGGCGACCAGGCCGGCGGCCAGCGGGCTGCCCTGGGTCTGTCGGCGGACCTGCTCGGGCGCCTGCTGTACGGCCTGGCCCGCCTGGCCGGCCATCTCGCGCGCCGTGTCGGCCGCCGTACCGGCCGCCTCGCGTGCCGTGCCGGCCGCCTGGCCGGTGCCCTCCTGCAGCGAACCGGCCGCCGATTGCGTCGTGCCCGTCACACTGTGCGCGGCGTGCGTCGCGGTGCCCATGACCCGGTCACGGACGCCCGACACCGCGCCGCGCATCCGCTCCGCCCGGCGCCGGGCCATGCGCCGGGGACTGGTCCGGTCGGCGAGCCGGTCGACGTCCGTGGACAGCCGGCCGCGGGTGGCCTCGATCTCGGCCCTCATCTGGTCGGCCCTCATCGGGTCGGGTGACGTGCCCATTCCGCGTTCTCCTTCAAGGTAGCGACGGTTCGCTCGGGCTTCGGGGAGACCGTCCGCATCCGTGCGCGGCCCTTCTGGTAGAGCACGGCCGCGACGATCGCCCACACCGCGGTGACGATCAGGGCGGCCCAGCCTCCGTCCATGACGTTGGCCAGGCCGAGTACGGCGGCCAGGGACAGGAACAGCAGGACCATGTAGCCGGCGAAGCCGGCGCCGCCGTACATCCCGGCGGCCTTGCCCGCCCTGGCCGCTTCCTCCCTGATCTCGGTCTTGGCCAGCTCGACCTCCTGCCGGAAGAGGGTCTGGAGGTCCGAGGTCACCGCGGACAGCAGCCGGCCGACGGACTGGTCCTGCCCGGGCGGTTCGGCCGCCCCGGGCTCGGGGGGAATCGAAGTCACCTCAGACCTCCGGATACGGATGGCCCGGCGTACCGGTCGGCGGCGTGCCCGGGGCCGGTGGCGTGCCCGGGGCCGGCGGCAGGCCAGTCGGCGGGGGCGGGGGCGGGGGCGGGGTCGTGCGCGTAGGGGCCACGGGCGGCGGTCCGGGGGGAGCCGTCGCGGCCGGTGCCCCCCAGGCGCTCCGGTCCGCCGCTCCGGCGGTCTGCTCCCGTCCGGCGTCCTCGGGACGGGAAGCGCCCCCCGCCGCCTTCGCCAGGCGCCCGACGGCCACTCCGGCCAGCAGCGCGCCGCCCAGGAAGGCGCCGGGGCGCCGGCGGGCGAAGCCCCTCAGATCGGAGACCAGCCCCTCGGCCCCCTGCCGGTCCAGGTAGTCGGCGGCCCGGTGCCCCTTGTCGGCCGCCTGGGCCACCAGTCCACGGGCGGGCGAGTCGCTCTCGGCGCGCTCGGCCAGCCCGGAGAGGTCGTCCGCCCACTGCCGCAGCGCCTCGGCCGCACGCCTGGCCTGCTCCTCGGCCTCGTTCATCGCGCGGCTTCGCAGGTCGCCGACGGCGGTGCCGGCCTGCCGGCGCGTCTCGCCCATCACGGTACGGGCCTGCTCTCCAGCGGTGCCCGCCACCTGGGACGCGGCCTGCCTGGCCTGACCGGCCGTCGCGGAGGTCTCTGCCTTGACCTTTTCTCCGGTCCCCCCGGCACCGGTCTGTACGGGATCACTCATCGGCGGTTTCTCCTCATCGGATGTCCTGCGTACCGGTCACGTGTCCCGGACGGTGCGCGGCCCTGAAGACCGGGCACCGAGTGGCTCGCATGTCTGTTTTCTCCAGAGTCGCCCCATATAGGCATCCGACACTTGTTGAGTCTTGCGTGAACTTCCGGATCGCGGCGGGACGGCCCGGCGAACC